>CALANQ010000183.1 GCA_937926025.1 uncultured Acidimicrobiales bacterium | reverse complement strand
CTCGTCCAAGGAGGACCTGAAGGGCGGCGGCACCGCCTCCGGCCCGGTCAGCTTCATGCGCGGCGCCGACGCCTCCGCCGGCACCATCAAGTCCGGCGGCAAGACCCGCCGCGCCGCCAAGATGGTCATCCTCGACGTCGATCACCCCGACATCGAGGAGTTCATCTGGTGCAAGAGCCGGGAGGAGCAGAAGGCCCGGGCCCTGCGCGACGCCGGCTTCGACATGGATCTCGACGGCGCCGACAGCCACTCGATCCAGTACCAGAACGCCAACAACTCGGTGCGGGTCACCGACGAGTTCATGCAGGCCGTGGTCGACGACGCCGACTGGCACCTCCGGGGCGTCACCGACGGCGAGATCAAGAAGACCGTGCGGGCACGCGACCTGATGCGCCAGATCAGCCAGGCCACCTGGGAGTGCGCCGATCCGGGCATGCAGTTCGACACCACCATCAACCGCTGGCACACCGCGCACAACACGGGCCGCATCAACGGCTCCAACCCGTGCTCGGAGTACATGCACCTCGACAACTCGGCGTGCAACCTGGCCAGCCTCAACCTGCTGAAGTTCCTGGGCGACGACGACACGTTCGACGTCGAGGGCTACAAGTCGGCGGTGGAGATCATGTTCACCGGCCAGGAGATCCTGGTGGGCCGGGCCGACTACCCGACCGACCCGATCGGTGACACCTCCCGCAAGTTCCGCCAGCTGGGCATCGGCTACGCCAACATCGGCGCCCTGCTGATGGCCCTCGGCCTGGCCTACGACTCCGAGGACGGCCGGGCCTGGGCCGGTGCGCTCACCGCCCTCATGACCGGTCACGCCTACGCCACCTCGGCCCGCACCGCCGCCCGCATGGGCCCGTTCGCCGGCTACGCCGACAACGAGGAGCACATGCTCCGCGTGCTCAACATGCACCGCGAGGAGGCCGCCAAGATCAACGAGGAGCTCGTCCCCTCGGAGCTGCTCTCGGCCGCCCAGCAGTCCTGGGACGAAGCGTGCGAGCTGGGTGCCGCCTCCGGCGTCCGCAACTCGCAGGCCTCCGTCCTGGCGCCCACCGGCACCATCGGCCTGATGATGGACTGCGACACCACCGGCATCGAGCCCGACCTCGGCCTGGTCAAGATGAAGAAGCTGGTCGGCGGCGGCACCATGACCATCGTCAACCAGACCATCCCGCGGGCGCTGCGCCGCCTGGGCTACTCGGCCGTCGAGGTCACCGACATCGTCGCCTACATCGACACCGAGAAGTCCATCCTCGGCGCCCCGCACCTCAAGGCCGAGCACGTGCCGATCTTCGCCTGCTCCATGGGCGACAACCCGATCCACTACTCGGGCCACGTCCGCATGATGGCGGCCGTCCAGCCGTTCATCTCCGGTGCCATCTCCAAGACCGTCAACATGCCCGAAGACGTCAGCGTCGAGGACGTGGAGCAGCTCCACATCGATGCCTGGCAGCTCGGCGTGAAGGCCGTCGCCATCTACCGCGACAACTGCAAGGTGGCCCAGCCGCTGGCCATGGCCAAGAAGGAGGGCGCCGACGACGACGCCCCCGCCGGTGCCGCTCCGCAGGTGGTCGAGGTCGAGAAGGTCGTCGAGAAGATCGTGGAGAAGGTGGTCACGGTCAAGCAGCCCGTGCGCACCAAGCTCGACCGCAACCGGACCTCGAAGACCTTCGAGTTCCGGGTGGCCGACTGCAAGGGCTTCGTCACGGTCGGCGAGTACGCCGACGGCCGTCCCGGCGAGGTGTTCCTCAAGGTCGCCAAGCAGGGCTCCACGCTCGCCGGCATCATGGACGCCCTGTCCATCAGCCTGAGCTACGGCCTCCAGTACGGCGTGCCGCTGCGCACCTACGTCGAGGCGTTCACGAACACCCGCTTCGAGCCGGCCGGCATGACCGACGACCCGGATCTGCGCATCGCCTCGTCGCTGCTGGACTACATCTTCCGGCGCCTCGCCCTCGACTACCTCACCAAGGAGGAGCGCGAGGAGCTCGGCATCCTCTCGGTGTCCGAGCGCACGCAGCCCACGCTGCCGGGCGTCGAGGAGACCGTGGTGCAGAACGTGCAGGGCACCGACCTCGCCTCGGACCCGAAGTCGATCCCGTCGGCCTCCGAGCTGGCCATCGAGCTGTCCGACGGCCCGTCGGCGCAGCCCAGCCTTCTCGACCGAGCCGGTGTCACCGACGCCACCCCGGCCAAGGACCTGCCGCAGACCAAGCCGAAGGCCGCCACCTCCGACGCTCCGTACTGCTACCAGTGCGGCGTCCAGATGCAGCGGGCCGGCTCCTGCCACGCCTGCCCCAGCTGCGGCAGCACCAGCGGCTGCAGCTGACCCGGTCGTGAGCCCGCCCCCGGCGGGTCCACGCTGACCGGAGCACCAACGACGGACCCGGCCGGTCCTCCGCTCGACGACGAGCAGGAGGGCCGGCCGGCGTCGTTCTCGCCGAGCGCTCCTGGCGCGCCTCGGCCTCGTTGCGGGGTGACGGCTACCGTGCGCGGCGTGCAGGCGGCGCAGCGGTGGCGATGGCTCGGACAGCCGGTGTTCCCCACCGCCGTGGTGGTGCTGGCGGTCAACGACCACGTGCTCAAGGCCCGACGGACCTGGTGGCCCTCGCCGCGCTGGTCCCGCTCGCCATCCTGCTGCGTCCGGCCCGGCGCGTCGACCGGGCGGAGCCGGATCCGGTGGTCGAAGCCCCCGCCGCCGCGGGAGCGGCTCGCCCCGTCGGCGCTGCCTCGATCGTCGTTGCCGTGGCCAGTGCGACGCTCGCGGTCTTCGCCACCACCGCGACGAGCTGCCTGTCGAACGATTCGGTGACCCGCGTCGTGCCGCGGGGCAGCGTCGTCTTCGCTGAGGTCCTGCGGGAAGGCGGTCCGGAGACGGTCTGGGCTCGCAGCGACGACGGCGGGGAGACGTGGAGATCGACCGTACGACCCGAAGAGGTCCCAGCGCCTCCCGCCGAACCGGTCGATCCGACGGGCGGAGGGGCTACCACGATCCCCGTCCCACGGAGGGACCAGCCTCCGGCCGGCCCGCTGACCGCGCGCCTCGGGGACGGGTCGTCCATCGAGCTCGCGCCGGAAGAGGAGATCCGCGAGGTCGGTGCCGACGGCGCGGCGCGCACCACGTTCGACTACCGCGACTGGCGTGCCTCGAGGGTCTCGGACCCTTGTTCCTGGGACGGGGCCGCACTCGGTTCGGTCGGCGTGGTCCAGCACGATGGCACGGAGGTCCCGGTCGTCGCCCTCGGGGACGCTGGCGTGCTGATCCGGTCGAAGGACGGATCGTGGACCCAGCGGGACGTGCTCACCGCCGTCGCGCCGCGTGATCGACCGGACCACGGACCGGCTCGCCTCGGCCTGCTGGCCAACCTGCTGGCAGTTGTGGGAGTTGCCGCCATCGGCCGTCGCCGCCGCTGGCCGTCGTGGGGGTGGGGCGCCGCCACCAGCGCCACCGTCCTGGCCAGCATGCTGGTCGCCTTCGGGTTCGTCGCCTTCAACGCCTTCGAGCTCCCGGTGGTGGCGATCGTGTGCTCGGTGCTGCTCAACGTCGGGGCGGGCGTCGCGGTTGGCAGGTCGCGCCTGTTCGCCCCCGCCCCACCGCCGCCGCCGTTCTGCGGCTGGCCTCCCGTCGCGCGGCCCGACCTTCCGCCGCCACCCGATTCGGGGCCGTGGCGGCCGCCCCCACCACCCCGGCCGCCAGGTCCGGGGTGGTGGCCGCAGGATGGCTGACGCCGTCCCCCCGGGCAGACGCGCCCCGGATCGGTTCTCGTCGTCGAACGACATCGTGGGCGTGGCGAACGACGACGAGAAGCGCCTGTCCAGGGGCCGTGTCTGATCTGCAAGGGTGAGCGGATGCGTGGGGACGTCGTCGGGGAGAGCGGGTCGTGAACGGGCTGGACGGGTTCGGACCGCGGTCGTGGGCCCGGCCCGAGGCCACCGGGTTCGAGCGGGTGCCGATGAGCACGTACCTGGCCCGGCCCGACGCGCTGGCGCTCGACGGCGAGTGGTCGTTCGTGCTGCGGGACCGGCCCGAGGACGTCACCGACGCCGACCTGGGCGGCCCCACCGACGGGTGGGCGGCCATCGAGGTGCCGGGGTGCTGGACGATGCAGGGCTTCGACCGCCCGCAGTACACCAACATCCAGATGCCGTTCCCGGGTCCGCCGCCGCACGTGCCCGACGCCAACCCCACAGGGGTCTACCGCCGCACGGTCACCCTGCCGGCCCAGTTGGTGGGACAGCGCCTGGTCCTTCACGTGGCCGGAGCCGAGACGGTGCTGTACGTCCACGTCGACGGGCGTCCGGTGGCCATGGGCAAGGACTCCCGCCTGCCCACCGAGGTGGACCTGACCGGCATCGTCACCCCCGGGCAGCCGTTCGAGCTGGCGCTCGCCGTGGTGCGCTGGTCTGACGCCACCTACCTGGAGGACCAGGACCACTGGCACCACGCCGGCCTCCACCGAAGCGTGTTCGCCTACGCCACGCCACCGGTCCACATCGCCGACGTCCACGCCTCCGCCGACTACGACCCGGCCACCGGCGAGGGCCGGCTGCGGGCCGAGGTCCTGCTGGGCGCCGCCGGTCACGGCCCCCGGGACTGGACGGTGCGCGTCGAGCTGGGCGAGATGCAGGTGGAGGCTCCGGCCCGGTGGGAGCACCCCACCGACTCGCTCACCAACTGGCTGGTGTTCGACGGCCGCCACGCAGTGGTGGAGATCGCGGTGCCCGACGTGGCGCCGTGGACGGCCGAGACCCCGAACCTCCACCGGGTCACGGCCACCCTCGTCGACGGCGACGGCACCGAGGTCGACACGGTGGCACTGGACGTGGGGTTCCGGCGGGTGGA
>CALANQ010000182.1 GCA_937926025.1 uncultured Acidimicrobiales bacterium | reverse complement strand
CTCGAGGGCCTGCACCTGTCGAAGCGGCTGAACAAGGACACCGACCACCTCGGCCCCCGCGCCCCCTACCACGCCCGCTGACGCCCGGCGTCAGTCCCGGTAGGGGGCGGCGCAGTCCCAGGCGACCTCGATCTCCTCCTTCTGGCGACCGAGGTAGGCGTCGGGGTCGTCGCGCCGGCAGCGGAGGTCGGTGAGGAGGGGGCCGGCCGTGACGGTGGGGGCGAGCTTCCCGCCGCTGGCCTCGTTGGCGTCGTTCGGGGCGAGCACGTCGACGCGGACGAAGCAGAACACCAGCTGCAGGGCCACCATCGCCATCAGCCAGCGCCGCCGATCCTCGAGCGCGACCGCCAGCAGGACGGCCAGGCACAGCAGCGACGGCAGCAGGTGCGCCATCTTCCACGGGAACCGCACGAACAGCAGCTGCGACAGCACCAGCCCGACGGTGCCGAACCGCACGAGCCACGACGTGGACCACCGCCTGAGCGCCGCGATCAGCGCCGGGATGGCCGCCAGCACCACCAGCGTGGACGGGATGCCCAGCACCAGCACGTCCTTGGCGGCCGCCCGTCCCAGCTGCACCAGCGGCGACGAGGCGGAGAAGTCGTTCTCGGCGAACGCCAGCCCGCCGGCTTCCACGAACGACGGGATGAACACCACCAGCGTGAGGCCGGCGGCCACGCCGCCGGTGACCAGCACGCGCCGCCAGTGGGCCCGCCCGACCGCGGCCTCGGCCACCGCCAGGGCGATGAGCAGCATGATCGACCCGACGCGGCACCCCATGGCGGCGGCGCCCGCCAACCCGGCGAGCACGGCGTGGTCCTGGCGGATGGCCCGGGCGGCCAGGACGCAGAACAGGAGGGCGAACACGTAGTCGGCGGTGGCGGTGGCGGCGATGAGGAACCACGGGTTCACGGCCACGAGGGCCACGACCCACCGTCCCGACGGGGCCACGCCCTCGTCGCGGAGGAGGCGGTCGAGCTGCCACAGCAGCAGACCGGCGGCGGCCAGCGACAGCAGGTTGGTGAGGAGCGGACCGCCGATCAGGTCCCCGAAGCCGACCAGGGCCTCGTGCACCGGCGCGCCGGGCGGGCGGCTGGGGACGTAGTCGAGGTGGCGGGCGATGGCCCGACCCGATCGGAAGACGTTGCCGACGTCGAGGTCGTTGCCGGGTCCCGACAGCAGGAGCGGGAGCGCCAGCACCAGCGCCACCGCGAGGACCCCGAGGGTCCCCGCGGTGTCACGGTCGGTCGATCGCAGCCGGTCCAGCACGGCCGCTCACTCTACGGACGCGGGGACCGCTGCGATCGACCGCCCGGATGGGCAGCGGGTCCCGTCAGGGGACCATCGCCGTCGTCTTGCCACCGAGGGTGTCGGCGCTCTTCTGCATGCTCGAGTTGTTCGCATTGCCGAAGAACGTGACCGCCACCATGCAGACCACGCCGATCAGCGCGGTCAGGAACAGGTACTCCACCAGTCCCGCACCGCGTTCGCCCTGCTTCGCCAGGCGCGTGCGCGCCCGTTGGATCGTGTTCATCGTGTCCCTCCATCGCCCCGACCCCTCCGTCGGGATGACCATCCTGGTTCACCACGCTGCGTGGTTCCATGGGCCATCCGGACCGTTGTCCGACCTGGGGTTCTTCCCCCGGACGGGGGAACTCAGGTCACGGTGCGTGGTCAGTTGAGCTTGGTGATCTGGGCGACCGCGGTGAGCAGCCAGAGCGCCCCGAGGCCCGATCCGCACAGCAGGAGGAGGCGGCGGGGCGCCACCCGGATCAGCAGCAGGACGGACAGGAGGCCGGCCTCGGTGGCCGCCCGCATGAACGCGGTGGCGCCGGACCACAGGTACGCGTTGAGGAGGAGCACCACGGCCACCGCACCCAGCCACGCCACCTGCTCGGCGTCGGGGCCGTGCCCGGCGGACGGGCGCTGGCGGACCAGGGCCCAGCCTCCCGCGGCGAGGAGCGCGACCAGCCCGATCGCGGACACCAGCCGGAACGCCTCGTCGCCGCCGCCGGGCGGGACCATGCGGGTCAGCTGGTCGAACAGGCCGGCGAGGGGTGCGGCCAGGTTGTTGTCGCCCGACGACGTCAGGGGCAGGGTGCCGAAGCGCTGGCGCTGGATCAGCTGCCAGGCGCCGAACGCCACCATCGGCACCGCCCCGGCGGCGAGCTGGCGCGGCCGATCGGACCGGCCGGCCCAGAGGGCGCTGACCGCGACGGCGAACGGGACCACGGTGGTGGTGTCGCGGGTGAGCACGGCCGCCGTGAGCAGCGCGGCGGTCAGGGCCCAGCGCCGGTGGCGCAGGGCCAGGAGGCCGCCGAGGAGCAGCGCGCTGGCCAGCAGCTCCGACGTGTCGAGGCTGAGCGAGTAGGCGAACCCGGGCCAGAGCACGAAGAGGGCGCCCCATGCCGCGTGCCGGCCGGACGACCGGGCCAACCCGCCGCCGATGGCCCCCACGGCCACGGCGGCCGCGACGTTGATGGCGACCAGCGCCCACGGCACCAGGTCGGGGTCGCCGCCGCTCACCGCCCAGGCCAGGGCGCCGTAGCCCCACCGAGCGTTGCGGAGCGACGGCAGGTCGTTCTGGACCCCGGCGACCCGGTCCGCGGTCGACCAGGGGGCCACCCCGATCCGGTAGAAGAACTGCCCGTCGAACGCCTGGTCCGCTTCCTGCACGGTGAGCGAGCCGCGTGCTCCGGTTCCGGTGGTGTCGGCGTCCTCGTCGACGAACAGGACCCTGGCGTCGCACGATGGCAGCGCCGGCGCCGGCTCCACCGTGGTGCAGGGGGCGCCGGCGTGGACCAGGAGCGACGGATCGCCCTCGGCCTTCACCAGGAGGGCGCCGACGAAGGCCAGGGCCAGCACCAGGCCGACCAGGCCCGGCACCCAGATCCGGTCGGGCAGCCTCACCCGTCCGACGCTACGCGCCGGCGCGCTCGGGCCCGGTGACGTGGCGCCCGTACGCGTCGAATCGACGTCGATTCGACGCGTACGCCACCGATGCGCAGCGGGCGGGAGGGGTCACCGAGGGTCGGTGGGGCGGAGAGGAGGGCGGTCCGGGTCGATCTCGGTGTGCCACCACGCCGCTCGCAGGTCGATGCCGTCGGCCAGCGCGCCCTCGAGGATGGCCCGGCTCTCGTGCTCGAACTCGTCGAATCCGGGGTCGTCGACGGCGACGCCGTGCCCGGCCACCAGCAACGGGTGCTCCGGGAACGAGTCGGCCACGTGGTGGAGCGCGAGGGCGAGGCCCTCCGCCCACGTGACCTGTCCGTCGCCGCGGGTGGGCAGCTGCTGCGGGTAGGGGAGGAGGGCGCCGTCACCCCGCACGGCGACGGCGTGGCGGTAGGTGATGCCGATGCGGTCGAACGCCGTGCGGGCGCCGGGCACCTCGATCGGCGGGCGGCCCGGCACCAGGAGCGTCTCCTCGGCGAGCATCCGGCGCCAGCAGCCGAACAGTGCCTCGTCGACCGTGGTGGTCATGGCCTCGGCGTCAGGTGACGGCGGCACATCCGGGGTCACCCGGCCCGGGAACGCGGGCACCACCCAGTGCCCGGTGGCCACCGGCCGCCCCGAGCCGCGGAGGCGCTGGGCAGCCTCGACGGAACCGAGCAGCGCCCCTTCGAGCGCCCCGCTGAACCCCTCGGCGTCGTCGAGGCGACCGGGCGGCGCGGCACCGGTGAGCCAGCCCCGCAGCGCCCAGCGGTCCGGCTCGAGCATCGGGATCCAGCCGTCCACCAGGTCGCCGAGCTCCTCGCCGACCTGCTCGACGTGGCGGG
>CALANQ010000181.1 GCA_937926025.1 uncultured Acidimicrobiales bacterium | reverse complement strand
CGATGACGTCGATGGTGGGGGCGCTGTTGCCGCCGGGGGCGGCCAGCGAGAACACCACGTCACCGCGGCCGACCGGGGTCCACGTGGTGGATCCGAAGTCGAGCGTCTGGGTGAACCCAGAGATGGTCTCGTCGAAGTTGGCCTTGTTGTCCGGCGTCGGGTCGTTCACGGTGACCTGGTACACGGTCTCCACGGCGACGCGCTTGGTGCGCTCCACGGTGTTGGTGGCGTTCAGGTACACCCAGCCGAACAGCTTGTAGGTCTGCGTGCCGTTGACCAGCTGGTTGCCCTGGTACTGGAGCTTCAGCAGGCCGGACGGGATCGTGACGTCGACCAGGGTCCGAGGCACCCGCACCTTGCCGCCCGAGACGACGGGGGCGTCGGGCTGGCGGACCTGGATCTGCATCGGCTCGATCTCGCGCTGGCGGTAGCGGCCCAGCCCGGAGATGCACTCGAAGGTGTTCTTCGAGGGGGTGCCGAAGGTGGTCTTGCCAATGACCGGCAGCTCGTCGGCCACGATGGCGTAGCGGCCTCGGGAGCCCTGCGACGGATCCGTGTTCGGCAGCTCCGCGTTGCGGGGCTGGTTGCCGAAGTTGTGGTACGGGATGGTCGGGTCGGCGATGGTGACGTCACCGGCGACGCAGTCGAGGTTGGCGCCGTAGCCGGGGCTGACGCCGTCGGCCTTGACGGTGCCGGCCCGCAGGAACAGCTGGCCATAGGGGCGGATGCTGTAGGGCGTGTCCGCGTACCCGTGGCCGACCACGTCGATCTTCGGGGCGCTGTTGCCGTTGGGGGCGGCGAGGCTGAACGACACCTCACCGTCGGAGACCGGCGTCCACCAGACCGGACCGAAGTCGATGGTCTTGGCGATGGGGGACGCGGTCTCGTCACCGCTGCTCTTGTTCTCGGGGGTGGGGTCGGTGACGTTGGACGTCCACGTGGTGTCGACCTTGACCCGCTGCGAGCGCTCGGAGGTGTTGGTGCCGTTGAGGTAGATCCAGCTCTCGAGGGGCAGGGTCTTCTCACCGGCGGGCACGAGGTTGGCCCGGTACAGGAGCAGGTTGAGCTCCGGGTCGAGGGTGACCTCGGCGCGGACCTTGGGCAGCACGACGCGGCCGTTGACGGTCTGCGGGACGGTGGGGATGGAGATCTTCACGTCCGTGGGCTCGACCTCGCGCTGGCGGTAGCGGCCCAGGCCGGAGATGCAGTCCCAGTCGCCGGCCACGGGCTGCTCGGGCTCCTCGGGCTCCTCCGGGTCGGTGGGGTCCGTCGGGTCCGTGGGGTCGACGGTGCCGACCGTGGCGAACGCGGCGGGCGCGTAGTTGGCGGTGGGGTTGGCGTCCCAGTCGACGGTTCCCGGGTAGCAGTCGAGGGTGAGCTCGAACTCCTGGGCGTCATCGTTGACCAGGGTGGCGACCACGTACTGGCCGCCCTTCACGCCGCCGGTCTTGTCGCCGGGGAGCGGCCCCGTGGCGATCTGGCCGGCGACGGCCCCGGCCGAGGCCGGCCGGAAGCTCACGCTGGTGCCGGTGGCGGTCCAGTCCGTGTTGGGCAGGGTGAACGACGCCTGGATCGGGGTGGCGGTGGACCCGCCGCCCGACGTGGGCGTGATGGTGGTGGTGCCGGTGCCGTTGGCCTGGACCACCCGGTACCGCGGCGTGGCGTTGACGCTCTCGATGGTCAGCCAGGCCTGGAGCCCGAACGAGTTGGGCCCGGCCTTGAGGTAGCCGGCCTGGTACCCGATCTGGGCCATCTCCTCGGAGAGGGTGGTGGTGACCGTGGTGTCCGACAGGGTGATGGCGCCGCCGGCGGCGACGGTGGTCACCGACGGCGTGGCCGCCCAGTTGACCTCGGCCTGGTGGAACTTCCCGTCGAAGGGTCGGTACTCGCAGGCGGTGCTGACCGGCACGGGGGTCGGAGCGGCGCTGGCTGCCGGGCTCAGCACCGCCCCGGCGATGCCGGTGAGCGAGCTGGCGAGCAACGCACCGGCGAGCAGGGAGAGGCCCCTGCGTCGTCGAGTCGTGGAGTGCACGTCGTTTCATCCTTGGTAAGCGGAGCCAGGGGTCCTCCCTGGAGCGGCGCTCGGACGGGGGCGAGCGCCACGACCGTAGCCAGCGGTTACCCCTGGATGTCAAGCTGTCCTAACAACTTGTATCGCGTCTACCTATCTCACGAGGAGATCCGCAGGTCACGGGCATCGTCGGCCACCAGGATGACCACCGCCGAGGCCACCGGACCGTCGTGCGAGAGGCTCACCTGCGCGTGCACCGGCGCCTCGTCGGCGAGCCGCTGGACCTCGCGCCCGACAACCCCGTGCAGCACCAGCGACGGCCTCCCCCACCCGTCGACGACCACCTCGATCTCCCGCAGGTCCGCGGCGGCGATCGCCGGCGGCCGGCCGAAGCGGGCCGCGCTCCACGCCTTGATCAGCGCCTCCTTGGCGGCGAAGCGCGCTGCGAGGGACTCGGTGCGGCGGGGGCCCGACGGTGCCACCGACGCCCGCTCGCCCGCGGTGAACGTCGCCGCCTCGAACCCCGACGCCTCGTCGGCCAGCTGGTCGGCGAACGACGGTAGGTGGACGACGTCGTGGCCGAGGCCGAGGGTGCTCACGCGGGGCGGAGGCGGTCGCCGACGAGCCGCACGGCGGGGTCCACCAGCGCGGATGTCTCCTCGACCCGGTCGCCGGTGCGGCGGTCGGTGCGGCGGATCGGCTCTGGTCGCCCGAGGCGGGTGCGCCGCATG
>CALANQ010000180.1 GCA_937926025.1 uncultured Acidimicrobiales bacterium | reverse complement strand
CTCCGCCGGTGGCGGACCGGCGCCCGCCGCCGCCCGATCCCGTGCCCGCGCTCGATCCCGATCCCGTGCCCGGACCGCCCACCCCGCCGGGTGGGTGGATCCCGGTCGAGGATGCACCCGAGGTCGAGTCGGCGCGCTCGCCGTTCGCCGACCTGCCCCCGCCTCCCGATCTGCCGCCGCCCCCCGACCCGACGCCGGCCCTCGCCGGGCAGAGCGTGGCGGCCTGGTCCGGCGCTCGGGCGTGGACGCCGCCGCCCCGTCGCGCCCCGCGTGCGACCTCGACGCGCGGGCGTGGTCTCCTCCTCCTCGTCTTCGTGCTGTTCCTTGCGCTGCAGCTGGGGCCGAGGATCGACAGCTGGTTCGGCTCTGCGTCGGCGCCCGACGCGACCACATCGTCCAGCGGCCTGCCGTCGGGCACCCCCACCGCCGCGGCGTGGTCGTCGTCGTCCGATGACGCCGACGCCGTGCTGGACGACCGGGTCGCCGCGGCGATCTTCGACGGGTACCGCTACCGGCTGGGCCCGCTGACCCCGGTCATCGACGGCCTCGACGGGGACGCGAGCTTCCTGGGCTCGGCCGACGGCACGCTGCTGGTGCGGTCCGACGACGGCGTGGTCCTGGTCACGCCCCGCACGGGGGTGATCGAGTGGTCGAGCGAGATGCCCGGCGACGTGGACGGCGCGGTGTTCACGGACGAGGGGATGGTCGTCGTCCACACGGAGGCGGGGGCCACCATCGGCGTGGACCTCGGCGACGGCACCCGGCGCTGGGCGGGAGAGGACGGCGAGGAGTCGGTGCTGCACGACGTCGGCGGCCGGGCGGTCCTGGCCCGATCCAGCGATGACGGCCGCACCGAGTACCTGACCGTGGCGCCCGCAGACGGGGCCACCCGTTCGCGGGTCGTTCCTGGATGTGCGGACTCGGCGCTCCGGTTCGATCCCAGCGAGACGATCCATCCGGTGGGCGGGACCTCGGTGGTGGTGGCCACTGCCGTCGGAGGGAACGGGAGGGGCTGTGTGCTGCGCCAGGACCTCGCATCGGGTGCGATCGGGTGGGAGTCGACGATCCCGCTGGAGGAGGCCGATTCCGTGACCGCCGAGGTGGCCGATGATCGGTGGCTCGCCCTGGCCGGCTCCGACGGGTCGGCGCTGGTCATCGACCTGGCAGACGGTTCCTCCCGCAACTTCGGCCTTGCGGACGGGGACCGCCGGGTTCCCATCGGGCTCGACGGGGGCCGCCTCATCGTCGCCGCAGGCCGCCCGGTGCCGCAGGCGGAGTCCGATCAGGTCGAGGTGTGGGACGTCGAGTCCGGCCGACGGCGCTGGATGCGCCCGCTGCCCCGTGCTGCCGTGCTCCCGCAGCTGGGTCTCCGCGAGGGGGGACCCGACGCGATCGGCGCGGTCTCCTGGTCCCCGACCGAGGTGTTCCTGTTCGGGCCGATCGCCGGAACGACCGACGGCGCCACCCCGGTGGAGCGGGTCGACCAGAACGGGAACGTGGTCGGTGGTGCACCTCAATCGTTGCGCGGCCTGGGCGGGGACCCGCACGGGTACGACTTCGAGCACCCCCGCGACGGGCGGATCCTCGGTGCACCGTTGACGGGGGAGCGCGGCCTGATGATCATCGCCCCGGCGGACGACGAGCCGGTCCAGGTGCTCGAGCCCTGACCCGGTCCATCGGCCTGCCGGTACCGTGAGCCGATGACGTTCGCCACCGACGCGCTCGACCTCGACGACCCGGTGGGCCGGTACCTGGAGGTGGGGCTGCGGCTCGGCCGCCACCTCGACGGCATGGTCGACGCGTACTACGGCCCGGAAGCACTGGCCCAGCGCGTCGAGGACGAGCCGCGACGCGAGCTCCCGGCCCTGGTCGGCGACGTGCGCTCGCTGGTGGCCGATCTCGATGCGGGCGACGGGGACCTCGATGCCGTGCGCCGGCGCTGGCTGCGGGCTCAGGCCGCTGGCCTGCACACGGCGGCCCGGAAGCTGGCCGGCGAGGACGTGGCGTTCGTCGACGAGGTGGCGTCCTGCTACGGGGTGCGCCCGCAGTTCGTCGACCACGACGTGCTGGCCGAGGCGCACCGCCGCCTCGACGCGGTCCTGCCGGGCAGCGGCCCCCTGGCGGAGCGGTACGACGCGTGGCGGACCACGCACATCATGACGGCGGCCCAGCTGACCGAGGCCGTGCACGTGCTGGCCGAGGCGTTCCGGGAGAAGACCCAGCGGCAGTTCGGCCTGCCCGAGGGCGAGCACGTCGAGTTCGAGCTGGTCACCGACGAGCCGTGGTCCGGCTTCAACTACTACGAGGGCGGGCTGCGGAGCCGGGTGGCCATCAACACGGACCTCCCGGTGTCGTCCACCGCCATCGGGCACCTCATCGCCCACGAGGCCTACCCCGGCCACCACACCGAGCACTGCCGAAAGGAGGTGGGGCTCGTCCGCCAGCGCCAGCAGCTGGAGGAGTCGATCTTCCTGGTGGGCACGCCCCAGTGCCTGCTGGCGGAGGGCCTGGCCGACCTGGCGCTCGAGGTGCTGCTGGGCGACGATCCCGAACCGCAGCTGGCCGAGCTGCTGCACCCGCTGGGCATCCGCTACGACACCGAGGTGGTGGCGGCGGTGGCCTCGGCGGGCGAGGCGCTGAGCGCGGTGCGGGGCAACGCGG
>CALANQ010000179.1 GCA_937926025.1 uncultured Acidimicrobiales bacterium | reverse complement strand
GCCGCGTACAGCCACCTCGGACCGGCCCCGGCGGACGCTGTAGCCGCGGCCCGCGCGGCGCTCGGCGCCTGTGGGCTCCTGAGCTCGTTCGGGTGCGTCGACCTGCTCGACGGACCCGACGGATGGCTCGTCCTCGAGGTCGGCACCGACGGACTCGTCAACCACGTCGACCGTGAGGTGGGCGAGCCGTTCGCGACCGAGCTCGACCGGAAGCTCGCCGAGGCGTTCTGGGCAGGACTCGGCCCCGCTCCCTGGGGCTCCGACTGGCGCTACCGGAGCTGACGAGTCTCAGGCCAGACCGTCCCCGATCGTCGGACGGGTGGCAACACATCTGGGGATGGCGAGATGCGGCGGTAGCCTTCGGGCATGGGTGTGGCTCGTGGTGACCGAGCAGCCGCATGACGGACGCAGGGGTGACCGGGCCGGTGATCCGGCGGCTGGTCGGCATCTACGACGCCGACGGCACCCTCCGGGGCGAGCTCACGTACTGGGTCGGGGCTCGCCTGGGACGGGCCCACTGCGCCCTGTGCGACATCACCCACGGCAGCGTCCGCGAGAAGGCCGAGTGGAAGACGTGCAGGCTCGGCCTGCCCGTCGCGTTCGACACCTACCACCGCAACGACCAGCCCGACGACGTCCGGGCGGTCCTCGCCGGGACCTATCCCGCCGTGCTCGCCGACACCGACGACGGCCCGATCCTGCTGCTCGGCCCCGGTGAGCTCGAGGCCTGCGAGATGTCGCCCGACCGGCTGATCAGCGCCATCGAGTCCGCCGTCGAACGTCGCGGCCTCCGATGGAACGACGGCGGTGGCCCGACGGCCCCCTGAGGGCGAGAAGTGGTCAGGTCGGCCCATGCACCGGGGGTGGGGTGGTGGGTACGCTGCGTGTGCGATGGGGCTGGCGGTCGACGATGGAGCAGACGGAGCGGACGGGGTGCTGCGCTGGATCCCCGCGCCTGCGCTGCACGTGCGCGACGGGGCGGTGGTTGCGGCCAACGGCGCCGCCGAACGGTTCGCCCCGGCGGAGCGCGATCGGATCGCCGCCACCATCGATGGGGTGACCACCGAGCCGCTGCTGGTGCGGCTCGGCGATCGCCCGCCGCACCGCTTCGCCGAGGTCGAGGCCGGGCCCCACCCCGACGGCGGGCTGGTGGTCGTCATCGGCGACGTCACCGAGCGGGAGCGGCTCGACGCCGTGATCGCCGAGTTCGCCACCGGGGTGTACATCACCGACGCATCGCTCGAGGCCACCTGGATCCCGCGCCGCACCAGCGAGTCGGTCGGTCTGCCTCGGGACCGGTTCGTCGGACACGACGTGTACGACCTGGTCCACCCCGGCGACCGCGCCGTCACGCGCAAGGTGGTGGCCCACGCCCGGGAGATGCCCGGCGTCCGCACGTCGCTGCCGATGCGAGTGCGCCAGTTCGACCAGCCCGACGTGTGGTGGCCCATCGTGGCCCACCTGATCTGGCGGGGCGACGACCCCGCCATCGGCGGGCTGCTGGTGCGCTTCGACATCGACGTGACCGGCGGTGCTCACGAGCGGCGGGCGGAGGAGACGGCCCAGGCGCTGGTCACCCTCGGGCCCACGTCGGCCACCGGGGCCCTGCACCTCGGGCTCGACGGACGGCTGCTCCAGCGCTCCACCCGCGTGCGGGAGATCCTGCGACCGGTGGGCGAGGACGCCGACCAGCGGTGGCTCGACCTGCTGCGGCCCGAGGACCGGGCGAAGGTCACGGAACGGGTGGAGGCGGCCCGCACGGGTGCGCTGCTGCCACCGGTGGAGGTGGCGTTCGTCGAGGGCGACACGGCCGTGTGGACCCGCCTCGACGTGATGCCCTACCGGGGCACCGAGGGCCGGGTGGCGGGCATGTTCGTGAACGTGCTGGACCTCACCTCGGACCGCGAGGCGCGCGAGGAGCTGGCCCTGGCCCGAGAGGAGCTGTGGCACCTCGCCAACCACGACGCCCTCACCGGGCTGGCCAACCGCTACCAGCTGGCCGACCGGCTGGCGGCTGCGGTCGATGAGCCCGACGGGCAGTCGGCGGTGATCGTCGCCGACCTCGACCGGTTCAAGGACGTCAACGACGGTCACGGCCACCGCATCGGCGATGAGGTCCTGGCCGAGGCCGCCCGTCGCATCGCCGCCGCCGTGCGGCCCGAGGACCTGGTCTGCCGCTTCGGCGGCGACGAGTTCGTGGTGCTGTGCGAGCACATCGGCGTGCCCGAGGAGCTCGACGCCGTCTGCTGCCAGCTGGTCGACCGCTTCGCCGAGCCGTTCGAGGTGGACGGTCTGACGTTCGAGGTCGGGGTCAGCCTCGGCACCGCCGTGGCGGAGCCCGGCGACGAAGCCGATCCCGAGCGGCTCATCCTGCGCGCCGACCGCGCCATGTACGCCGCCAAGGACGCTGCTCGCTCCGCTGGTTGACGTGTCGGGTCAGGACTGCCAGCGCCGGGCCACGGCCTCGTGCCGGCGGAGGACGTCCTCCACGCCGGGGGCCACGAGGTGGCCGTCGTCGACCACCACCCGGCCGGCGATGACGGTGTGGCTCGGGATGCCGGGGCCGCAGCGCAGCAGGGCCTCGACCGGGTCCGACCAGGCCCCGGCGTAGCGGACGCCGTCGAGCGGCCACACCACCAGGTCCCCGGCCGCACCCACCGACAGCTCGCCGATCTGGCCCTGTCGACCCAGGCACGCCGCGCCGCCCCGGGAGGCGATCTCCAGGGCCTCCCGGGCCTGCATCGCCGCGGCGCCGCCTCGGAGCCGGGCCAGCAGCAGCGCGGCCCGGGTCTCCATCCAGAGCGATGCCGAGTCGGCCGAGGCCGAACCGTCGCAGCCGAGACCGACGTGGACCCCCGCGTCGCGCATCTCCCGGATGGGGGCGAGGCCCGCGCTGAGGATCTGGTTGGAGCTGGGGCAGTGGGCGACGCCGGTGCCCCAGGCGGCCAGGCGCTCCACCTCGGCCTGGTTCGGGTACACGCAGTGCGCCACCCACGAGCGGTCCGACGCCCAGCCCACCTGCTCGAAGTACTCCAGCGGGCGGCAGCCGTACACCTCCTCGCAGTAGTCGTCCTCGTCCGCGTCCTCGGCGAGGTGGGTGTGGAGGCGGACGTCGAGGCGCTCGGCCAGCTCCGCGGTGGCCGTCATCAGCTCGGGCGTCACGGAGAACGGGGAGCACGGCGCCAGGGCGACCTGGACCATGGCGTGGGGGTCGCGCTGGTGGTGCTGGGCGACCAGCCGCTCGGACTCGGCGAGGATCTCGTCCTGGTCCTGGACCACCTCGTCGGGCGGGAGGCCGCCGTCCTTCTGGGACCGGCTCATCGACCCACGGGTGGCGTGGAACCGCATCCCCAGCTCCGTGGCCGCGGTGATCTCGGCGGTGATGAGGTCGCCGCCGCCCCGGGGGTGGACGTAGAGGTGGTCCATGGTGGTGGTGCAGCCGCCCAGCGCCAGCTCGGCGAAGCCGACCCACGCGGACAGGTACGACGCCTCTTCGTCGAGCTGCGCCCAGATCGGGTACAGGTGCGTGAGCCAGCCGAACAGGTTCTCGTGGGTCGCGGGCACGAGGGCCCGCGTGAGGTTCTGGTAGATGTGGTGATGGGTGTTGACCAGCCCCGGCGTGACCAGGGCGCCGGTGGCGTCGATGCGGCGGACGGCGGCCGGTTCGGTGCCGCTCGGCCCCGTGCCCACCACCACGCCGCCGTCGACGGCGACCCAGCCGCCGGCGATCTCGGTGCGGTCGTCGTCCATGGTCACCAGCAGCCGGGCGTTCGCCACCACCAGGTCCACGGGATCGGTCGGGTCGGTCACGGGTGCGCCTCCTGGTCGTACTGCGCGGTCGCAGCCTCGACGCCGCCGGTGCGGCCGAGCACCCGGCCCAGCGCCTCGAGCGTGCGGAGCACGGGCTCGGGGCGGGCGTTCACGCCCATCGTCCCGACGCGCCACACCCGGCCGTGGAGGGGACCGAACGAGGTGCCGATCTCGATGCCGTGGGTCTCCAGCAGCTCGGCTCGGACCGCATCGCCGTCGACCCCGTCGGGGATGTGGACCGCCAACACGTTGTGCATGCGGTGGGCCTGGTCGCCATAGAGGCGCAGGTCCAGGCCCTCGAGGCCGGCGGCCAGGGCGGCGCCGTTGCGACGGTGGCGGTCGACGGCGCCCTCCACGCCCTCGACGACCAGCAGCCGGGCGCACTCCCGGGCGGCGTAGAGCATCGAGGTGGCCTCGGTGTGGTGGTTGAGGCGGCGGGGGCCCCAGTAGTCCAGGATCATCCCGAGGTCGAAGTAGTTGGACCGGATGCGCTCCGCTGGCGGCCGGGTCGCGTCGCCGTCGACCAGGCCGGCTTCCACGCTGGAGCGGGCCCGGACCGCTTCGACCGCGGCGGGGGAGAGCGTCAGCGGCGCGCTGCCCGACGGGCCGCCCAGGCACTTCTGCAACCCGGCCGACGCCGCGTCCAGGCCCCACGCGTCCATCTCGAAGGCGTTGCCGCCGAGCGACGCGGTGACGTCGGCGTACAGGAGGGCGCCGTGGCGGTGGCAGATGGCGCCCAGCCCGTCGAGCGGCTGGCACATGGTGGTGGACGTGTCGCCCGGGACGATGCCCACCAGCTTCGGCTCGACCTCGGCGACCACGGCCTCGATCCGACCGAGCGGGACCACCTCGCCCCATGGCACGTCCACCTTGATCACCTCGGCGCCGCAGCGCTGGGCGATCTCCACCAGCAGGTGGCCGAAGCGCCCGAAGCAGGGGACCACCACACGGTCGCCCGGCGCCAGCACCGACACCAGCACCGCCTCCACCCCAGCGCGGGCGGTGCCGTCGATCAGGAGCGTGGCCTCGTTGGCCGTGCGGAACACCGAGCGGTACAGCTCCGACGCCTCGGCCATGGTCTGGGTCATGAACGGGTCGAACTGGCCCACCAGCGGCGCCGCCATCGCCTGGAGGACCCGGGGGTCCGCGTTGATGGGTCCGGGACCCATGAGCAGCCGCTCGGGCGGGGCGATGGGGCCGAGGTCCGTCACGACGCCTCGCTCGGGGACGGCACGGTGTCGACCCAGTGCTGCGCGATCTGCCGCCGGGTGGTGATCCACACGCCCGGCTGGGCGGTCATGTGGGAGAGCAGGCGGCGGAGCCCGTCGATGCGGGCCGGGCGTCCGATGATCCGCCCGTGGAGCCCGATCGACAGCATCTTCGGCGCCGTGCGACCCTCCCGGTAGAGGGCGTCGAACGCGTCGCGGCAGTAGGTGAAGAAGTGGTCGCCGGTGTTGAAGCCCTGCGGCGTGGCGAAGCGCATGTCGTTGGTGTCGAGCGTGTACGGCACCACCAGGTGGTCGGTGCCGTCGACCACGGTCCAGTACGGAAGGTCGTCGGCGTACGAGTCGGAGTCGTAGAGGAAGCCGCCGTGCTCCACGACCAGCTGCCGGGTCTGGGGCGAATCCCGGCCCGTGTACCAGCCGACGGGCGCCTCTCCGAACAGGTCGGTGAGGATGCGGACCGCCTCGGCCAGGTGGGCCCGCTCGGTGGCCGCGTCGACCTCCTGGTAGGAGATCCAGCGGAGCCCGTGCGACGCCACCTCGTGGCCGGCCTCCTTGATGGCGGCGACGATCGGCGGGTTCTGCTCCAGCGCCTTCGCCACGCCGAAGACCGTCAGCGGCCCCCCCACCTCGGCGGCCGCATCCATGACCCGCCAGAAGCCGGCCCGGCTGCCGTACTCGTAGAGCGACTCCATGCTCATGTGGCGGTTCGGGAACGGCTGGGCGTTGACGATCTCCGACAGGAACGTCTCGGACTCGCCGTCGCCCCACTCGACGGACCGCTCGGCACCCTCTTCCACGTTCAGCACCAGCGACACGGCGATGCGGGCACCGTCGGGCCACTGCGGGTGCGGCGGCCGCCCGCCGTAGCCGACGAGATCGCGGGGCGCGGTCACCGGGCACCGTCCAGGTCGAGCAGCGTGTCCACCAGGACCTGGGCGCCGGCCACCAGGTCCTCGGGCTCGGTGTGCTCATCGGGGGAGTGGCTGACGCCCACGCGGCTGGGTACGAAGATCATCCCGATCGGGGCGGCCTCGGCGATGACCTGGGCGTCGTGGCCGGCGCCGCTCGGCAGCTCGACGTGCTGCAGGCCCCGGCCGTCGGCGGCCCGGGCGGTGCTGGCCTTGATGGCGGGGGCGGCGAGCTGCGGCGGCACCCGCTGGCCCCAGGTGCGGGCGATGGCCACGCCCCGCCGGGCCTCGATGGCATCGAGGAGCGCTTCGATCTCGGGGATGGCGGCGTCGAGCGCCGCGCTCGACTGGTCCCGGATCTCCACGCCCAGGAGGGCCTCGCCCGGCACCACGTTGCGCACGTTCGGGATGGCGGTGACGTGGCCGCACGTGGCCACCCGGATGCCGCCGTCGCGGGGGAGGGCCTCGACGGCCAGCACCACCTCGGCGGCGGCGGCCAGGGCATCGATCCGGAGGTGCATGGGCGTGGTCCCGGCGTGGTTGGCAGCACCGACGATGTGCAGGTCGAGCGCCTGCCGTCCGGTGATGCCCGACACCACGCCGATGCGGGCGCCCGTGCTGTCGAGCACCGGACCCTGCTCGATGTGGAGCTCCACGAAGGCGTCGATCTCGTCGAACGCCCAGCGGGCCGAGCCCAGGTCCTCCGGGTCGCCGCCGGCGCCGGCGAGGCGGTCGCGCACGGTCACCTCGTCGTCGTCCACCTCGTCCAGCCAGGTGTCGTCCAGCGCCCCGATGCAGCCGTAGCTGCCCGTCATCCCCGCGGTGCCCCGGGCCCCCTCCTCGTTGGCGAAGGCGGCCACCAGCAGGCCGTGGTCCATGGTGTGGCCGGCATCGTGCAGGGCCGACGCCACCTCGAGGGCGGCGATCACCCCGTAGGCCCCGTCGAGCGGGCCGCCGTGCACCACCGTGTCCAGGTGGCTGCCCGACGCCAGCCACCGGCCCTTGGTGCCCGGGCTGCGGCCGATCAGGTTGGTGGCGGCGTCCACCACCGGGTGCAGGCCGGCGTCGCGCATCCACCCGGCCACGCGGACCCGGGCCTCCACGTCCTCGCGGCTCCACGCCTCCCGGGTGACGCCCCGGCCCGGGGTGGCCGTCAGCTGGGCCAGCTCGTTCAACCGCCACAGCAGGCGGTCGCCGTCGACCACCACCCGCGGGGTCACGACGCCACCAGCTGGTCGATGCGGAGGCGGGCGATGGCGCACACCTGAACGAGCGCGGTGTCCAGCTCCGTGGTCCGGTCGTTGCCGACCCGCTGCTCCAGCACCGCCACGATCTCGGCCGGGGTGCGGCCCCGCACGGCGAGGATGAACGGGAACCCGAACCGCTCCCGGTACGCCGCGTTCCCGGCGGCCAGCCGGGCCTGCAGGTCGGCCTCGGCGCCGGGCAGGCCCGCCGAGGCCTGCTCGGCCACCGATGCCGCCGCCATCGGCCGCTTTGCGCCCAGCTCGGGGTGGGCGCCGAGCAAGACCACCGCCTCGTCCTCCCGCAGCGACAGGACGACGTCGGCGAACGCTGCGGCCATGGCACCGGTGTCGGCGAACGGCCGGCGGGCGGCGGCCGCCTCGGCCAGGTGCGGCGAGTCCTCCAGCACCGCGCCGAACGACGCCGTGAACTCATCGACCGTCATGGCGTTCACCGCGTCGATGGTGACCGTGCCCACTCAGCTGCCCCGGTAGGTGGTGTACGACCACGGCGTCACGAGCAGGGCGACGTGCGCGTGGCCCATCGACGCGGTCAGGTTCACGTGCACCGGGACCAGCCCGAGGTAGCCGCCGGCGTCGCCGTAGTAGCCGCCGATGTCGAAGGTCAGCTCGTAGATCCCGTCGGCCAGGGCGGCCACGAGGGGCTCGTCGGTGCGACCGTCCGCGTTGGTCACCGCGCCCGCGAGATGGCGACCCCCGCCGCCGGTCGGCCGTTCGCCGTGTCCAGCACGTGGGTGGTCAGACCCGTCCTGGTCATCGGCACGGTCCCGCCTCGATGGTGCGGCAGATGCCGTCGATGATGTGCTCGCCGGTCTCCGAGGCCAGCTCCTCGTACCAGGCCGCCGTCTTGGCCGGGTCGTCGCCGTGGGTGAGCGCCGCCCGCTGCTTGGCCCGCTGCACCACCTCGCCGGTGCGCGGCACCCGCTCCCGGGAGTAGCGGTCGAGCGCGTCCTCCACGCTGACGTTGGTGGTGCGGAGGTGGTGGGCCAGGACCAGCGCGTCTTCCATGGCCTGACATCCTCCCTGACCCAGGTCCGGTGCGGTGGTGTGGGCGGCGTCGCCGAGGATCGCGATGCGGCCCCGGGCCAGGCGCTCGATGGGCTCGTGCGAGTGGATGGCCACGTTCGTGATGGCCGACGGGTCCAGCCGTTCGATCAGATCCGAGACCGGCGCCGCCCATCCGGCGAAGTGCTCCCGGAGGATGTCCTGCGGGTTCCGCTCGGTGTCCAGCGTCGGATCCGGGGTGGTCACGTCGAAGAAGAAGTAGCAGGCGTTGCGCACCGGCATGGTGGACACGCGCTGGTGGTCGCCGACGAACATCGTCCACTCGTCCGGGGCACCCATGCCCTCGGCCACCAGCCCGTTCCAGTTCTGGTAGCCGACGTAGGTTCGTTCCACCGGGTGGCCGATCACGTGCTGGCGCAGACGGGAGTGGGTGCCGTGGGCGGCGATCACCAGGTCGGCCGCGTGCCGGGTGCCGTCCTCCAGCACCACCGTCGCCCGATCGCCGTCGTCCTCCACGGCCGTGGCCCGGGCGCCCAGAGTCAGGTGCTCCGAGCCGACGGCGTCCAGCAGGATCCGCTGCAGGTCCGAGCGCCGCACCGGGTACGGGCGCTGGCCCACCCGGCGCACCAGCGAGTCCAGGGGGAAGGCGCACAGCGGGGTGCCGTCCCTGCCGAAGTAGGCGACCCGGTCCATGATCCCGCCGGCCTCGGCGATGGCGGGGCCGAGGCCCAGCGCGTTCAGCACCTTCACCCCGTTCGACCACAGCGAGATGCCCGCCCCGACCGGCCGCAGCTCGCGCACCTGGTCGAGCAGGCGGACCGTGTGGCCGTCGCGCTGGAGGGCGCGCGCCGCGGTGAGACCACCGATCCCGGCACCCACGACGACCACGTCCAACGACTCCACGGCAGTGGTTCCTAGATGCCGTTCCGGGGCGGGACAACCCGCGCGCACGATCATCAACGAGCGGAAACATCCCCGCAACAGACTGGCGCAAGATACGGGGCACCATCAGGGGCGATGACCGTCGCCCCGATCGATCCGTCCGTCCTCCCCGCCCCGCTCCACACCGGCACCGGGGCCATCCACGGGTCGACCTACGTCACCGCCGGCCCGTCCACGCTGCGCTGGGGGCGGCTGCCCACGGCCGACGATGCCCCGGTCGCCGCCATCGGCGACGGGCGCACGGTCACCTTCGACACCGTCAGCCACGAGGGCCTCCTCGGCGACCAGGGCGCCGACCCGGTGGCGTTCTTCGGCCGCTGGGGCATCGAGCCCGACCAGCTGCTCGACGACGTGCGCGACCTCACCGGCTCGTCGCTCGGGCGGGAGCTGCCCCACGACGGGCCCCACGCGGTGATCGGCCCCGTGTCGGTGGCCGGCGCCCGGGTCGGGGGCGTGCTGTGCATCGAGACCGTCGAGCTGACGCCTCGGCTCGGGTACGGCATCGTGAGCAACCGCCACGGGCGCGGGGTCCTCTCCGGGGAGATGCCCGCCGTCGACCCCGTCACCGAGGAGCACCACGACGTCGTCTCGGTGCTGGCCACGGTCGACGCCCCGGGCCGAGGCCGGATCGTCGGCGACGGCGGCCGGTCGGTGGGCTTCGACCTCCGGCCGTTCCTCGGGCTGGTCGGCGTCACCCCCGGCGACGGCCCCGCCCGATCGTCCACGCCGCCCGGGGACCACGGCGGCAACCTCGACATCCGCCACCTCGGCACCGGCAGCCGCCTGTTCCTGCCGGTCCAGGTCGACGGCGCCGGGCTCTACGTCGGTGACCCCCACTACGCCCAGGGCAACGGCGAGGTCGCGCTCACCGCGTTCGAGGCCCCGCTGCGCGCCACCCTGCGGGCATCGGTGCTGTCCGGGCGGGAGGCGCGGGCGCTGGGCTCGCTGCTGTCCTCGCCGTGGGGGCAGACCGACACCCACACGATCGTCGTCGGCCTCGGCGACACGCTCGACGAGGCCATGCGCACCTGCGTGCGCCGCGCCGTCGCCTACGTGGACCACGTCACCGGCATCGGCCGCCCCGAGACGCTGGCGTTCCTCTCCGCCGCCGCCGACTTCGAGATCTCCCAGGCCGTCAACCTCGTCGTCGGCGTCCACTGCACCATCCGCACCCGAGACCTCCAGCCGTGATCCCCCCCGCCCTGTCCCCCGCCCGGACCCGCGGCACCCCGCCGCCCCCTCGAAGTTGGTGTGAAAATTGGGGCCCTGGCCCAATCTTCACACCAACTTCGGTTCGGTGGGGGTGGGGTGTCCGATGAGCGGGGTGGTGGTGCCGGGCGATCCGGTCGGGGCGTTCGTGGGGGAGCCGGCGCTGCTGGCCGAGGGGGTCGTCGACGGGCCGCTGGCCGGGGTGCGGGTGGCGGTGAAGGACGCGTTCGACGTGGCCGGGACGGTGACGGGGGCGGGGAACCCCACCTTCGCCGCGGGGCGGGCGCCGGCTCCGGTCCATGCGGCCGCGGTGCAGCGGGTGGTCGATGCGGGGGCGTCCGTGGTGGGGAAGGCGGTGATGGACGAGCTGGCGTACTCGCTGGCCGGGAGCAACGTGCACTTCGGGGCGCCGGTCAACACCGCGGCGCCGGGCCGCCTGGCGGGCGGTTCCTCGTCGGGCTCGGCGGCAGCGGTGGCGGCCGGGCTGGCCGAGCTCGGGCTGGGCACGGACACGGGCGGGTCGATCCGGGTGCCGGCCAGCCACTGCGGGCTCTACGGCTGGCGTCCCACCCACGGCGCCGTCGACATCACGGGCGTGGTCCCGCTGGCCCCGTCGTTCGACACCGTCGGCCTCCTCGCCGCCGACCCCACGGTCCTGCGAGCCGCGGCCGAGGTCCTCCTCGAGTCCGCCACCCCCGTCGACCCGGCCAACTCACACCAACTTCGGGTGGTGGGGTGGGGGGAGGCGTTCGAGGCGGTGGGGGTGGACGGGCGGGCGGCGGTCGAGGAGGCGGTGGTGGCGGACGGCGAGGTGGCGACGGGGCTGGACCTGCTGGCAGCGGCGGAGGCGTTCCGGGTGCTGCAGGGGCGGGAGGCCTGGGAGGCGCACGGCGAGTGGATCCGGTCGGCGCGACCGACCTTCGCCCCGGACGTGGCGGCTCGGTTCGAGGCGGCGTCGCAGGTGACCGACCCCCAGGTCGCCGAGGCCCGACGGCTGCAGGCGGACGTGATCGCCGCGCTCGATGACGTGCTCGCCGACGGCAGCGTCCTCGTGCTCCCGGCCGCCGGGGGCCCGGCCCCAGCCGTCGGCGCCGACCCCGATGAGCTGCAGGCGTTCCGCCTGGCCACCATGGCGCTCACGTCGCCCATCGGGCTCGCCGGTCTGCCCGTCGTCGTCGTCCCCGGACCGAGGGTCGACGGCCTCCCCCTCGGTGTCGCCTTCGTCGGCCGCCGCGGTTCGGACCTCGACCTCCTCGCCCGCGCCACCGCCGCCGGGACCGTTCTCGTGCCGAGCTGACCGCCTCAGGTGAAGGCGCGGATGAACAGGATCACGGTGACGACGGCGCCGAGGGAGACCACCAGGGCCCGGAGCACGTTCTCGTCGATCTTGCGGGCGATGCGACCTCCGGCGTAGCCGCCGAGGAGCGTGGTGGGCGCGGCCACCAGCACGTACTGCCACTCGACCGGGCCGAAGAGGCCGAACACCACCACGCTGACCGACGCGTCGACCAGGGAGATCACCGACTTGGTGGCGTTGAGGTTCTTGATGGTGTCGTTGAGCGTGAGCGACAGCGCCGCCAGCACGATCACGCCGAGGGCGGCACCGAAGTAGCCGCCGTAGATGGTGGCCACGAAGATGGCAGCGATGGCCATGGTGGGCGGCCGGGAGTCCGTGGTGTCCTGGTCCTTGAGGCGGCGGCGGACGATCGGCTGCATGGCGGTCATGACCGTGGCCACCAGCACCAGCCACGGCACCACCACGTCGAAGGAGTCCTCCGGCGTGTTCAGCAGCAGGATGCACCCGATGCCGGAGCCGGCCAGCGTGGCGCCCAGCAGCCACGGCAGCTGGTGCTTGCGTGCGTGGATCTCCGAGCGGAACGCCCCGACGCCGCCCAGGTAGCCGGGCCACGTGGTCACCGAGTTGGTGACGTTGGCCGACAGCGGCGACATGCCGGTGAGCAGCAGGGTCGGGAACAGGATCAGCGAACCACCGCCGGCGATGCTGTTGACGATCCCGCAGACGGCGCCCGCGAGCGCGACCAGGAGGAGCGAACCCACGGGTGCGGTCTAGCCCGCGACCGGCATCCGAGGCGAAGCCTCCAGCCCCAGGCCGGCCAGGCCGCGCCGGTAGGCGATGGCGACGCGGTCGAAGGGGAGGTGCAGCTCGGCCGACACGTCGATGGGGAGCTCCTCGGGCCGCTGGCTCTCGATGACGATGCGGTCCTGCTCCGCCAGCAGGTCCTGGAAGGCGGCGTAGGGGGCGTCGTCCTCGTCGTGGCCGAAGTCCCGGGACTGGTAGCAGAACCCGGTGCTGCGGGTGGCGGAATCGGGTCGGGCGGCGAAGAACAGGGTCCGGTGGGCGCCGCTGTCGTGGTAGGTGCACTGCAGCCAGATGGTGTGGGGCAGCGTGAGCACGTAGGTGTTGGTCTGCATGCCGCGGTCGCCGTCGACGTCGGTCACGGCGAAGCGGTCGTTGGTGTTGGGGACCTGCATGGAGATCTCGTAGTGCAGCTCGATGCCCTCCTGGCGCACCCGGTGGCTCGGCACCTCGAGGGCGTCCTTGCTGCCGAGGAGCCCGTCGTGGAGCCAGCCGAGGTGGCCGAAGTCGGTGAAGTTCTCCACCATCCGAGGGGCGCTGGTCTCCCAGGTGTACGTCGGGCAGGGCACGTGGCGGTAGGCCGGGTCGTCCCACTCGGGGAACGCGGGGATCGGGGCGACCGGGTCCTCCAGGGCCACCCACACGATGCCGGCGGATTCCTCGCAGCGGTAGGAGGGGATGGCGGCGGTGGCGGGGATGCGGGCATCGGCCGGGAACTGCGGGATGTGCACGCAGGCGCCGTCGGCGTCGAACTGCCAGCCGTGGTACGGGCACACCAGGCAGCCGTCGCTCACCTCGCCCAGCGACAGGGCGGTGCCCCGGTGGATGCAGAGGTCGTTGTGGCAGCGGGCCACCCCGTCGCCGTCGCGCCAGATCACCAGGCGCTCGCCCAGCAGGGGGACCGGCTGCGGCGACGTGGTCAGCTCGTGGGACCAGGAGACCGGGTGCCAGTACTTCCGCAGCGGGTCGGTGGGATCGGCGGGCATCCGGCGAGTGTGGCGGGTGTCAGGTTCCGTTGTCATCGCATCGCGGCCCATTTCACGGGCAGGAAACAGCGGGTTAACGGCCTGGGGATTCACTCGCTGGCATGGACTCCACCACCGCCGCGCCCTGGGTCGACCTCGGCGCCGTCGACGACCTGGGCGACCAGCCACGCCGGGCCGAGATCGACGGCACCTCGGTGGTGGTGGCCCGGGTGGGCGACGAGGTGCTGGTGGCGGCGGACCGCTGCCCGCACCGGGGCGCCCCGCTGTCTGCGGGCACGGTGGAGCACGACTGCCTGGTGTGCCCGTACCACGGGTGGGCGTTCGACGGGGAGGGCGAGGTGGTGGGCATCCCGGCCCTGGGTCGCGACGCCCGGCTGCCGAAGCGGGCCCGCCTGCGCACGGCGTCGATCGAGGAGTCCGGTGGCCGGATCCTGGTCGACCCGGCGTCGGTGCCGGCGGCGGGTGCGCCGCCCCGGTCGCTGGCCAACGATGCGCCGGAGCTCCGGGCCGGCTGGCACCCCGTGTGCCGGTCCGACGAGGTGCAGACCGGTGCCCCGCTCGAGGTGGCCCTGCTCGGTGCGACCTGGACGGTGGCGCGCGACGTCGACGGCTCGCTCCGCTGCGACGGGGCGTTCGGGGCCGCGGACCACGTGGGCCACGTTGTGGCTGGCGCCCGACGAGCCGCTGGCCGAGCTGCTGCCCATCCCCGAGTTCGACGAGCTGGACTGGCACCACGTGCCGATGCCCCGGGTGGAGGGCCGCTACGGCGCCGGGCTGCTGCTGGACAACCAGCTCGACGCCGGCCACTTCCCGTTCGTCCACCGCGGCACGTTCGGCTCGTCGCCCGGCGAGGCGCTGCCCGGCTACGAGGTGGACCGCGATGGCTTCGGGTTCGAGGTGCAGCTGCGGGTGCCGATCTCGGCCCGCAACGACGTC
>CALANQ010000178.1 GCA_937926025.1 uncultured Acidimicrobiales bacterium | reverse complement strand
CCGCCGCTCAGGTCGTTGTCGGCGGCGTACCCGTCGCGGACCTCGATCTCGTCGTCGATGGCGCCGTCGGCATCCTCGACGAGCGACTGGTACTCGTCACCGACCTCGCTCAGGTCCGCCTCGGTGGTGGTGGTCTCCTCGGCCTCGGCGGCCGTGGTGGTCGTCTTGTCCGACGCCTCGCTCCCCCCTCCGGTGCCGCTGCAGCCCGCCAGCAGGCACGTCGTCACGAGTGCCCCAGCCATCCAACGCTTGTTCATGGTGTTCCCTCCCTGGGCGACCGCGCGCGCGATCGAGCAGGCGGAACGTAGTCAGGATCGGGACCCCTCCGGGTGATCCGGTCCCGCAGAAACCCCGCTCCGGTCCGATCGGGGCCCTTCGCTGCCCCTGGGTGAGCCCCTACTCCGGCGCAGGGGTGAACCGGAGCTGATCCACCTCCCAGAACGCCCGCAGGCTCTGGACCTTGCCGGCCTCGTCCACCCGGTAGATGGCCACCATCTCCCCGGCCATGCTGGACCCGTCGGGGAACGTCGTGGTGATGGTGATGTAGTTGGCCACCTCGTCCCCGCCGGCGTGCGAGGAGACGATGTCCAGGCGCACGGGGTTCTGGGAGATCACGTCGTCCCAGAACTTGCCGATGCCGTCGCGTCCGTGGTGGCCCTCGCCGGTCTCGTCGAGCATGGAGACGCCCACCGGGTCCTGCACCACGGCACCCTCCGCGAAGATGCCGAGCCAGCCCTCCCGGTCGCGGGCCTGCACGAAGGCACGGGACCGCAGCGACGCCGCCCGGGCGGACCGGTCGTCGTCGGCGGGGAGGGGCAGATCGAGGTACTCGAAGGTGCTGGTCACGAGCTGGTGCTGCAGGTCGTTCACGTCACCGGGGCGGAAGAACCACGGGACGGTGATGACGTCGGTCAGGCCCGCCTTCGCCAGCCCGGCCATGTCGTCGACGGTGGCGGGCACGATGGGCGTGGCCTTGATCTCGAACGGCTCCCCCGCACGGCCCTCGGCATCGAGCGCGGCGCGCAGCCGACCGATGTGCTGGTCGATCTCCTCGGCCGACGCCTGCGCCCCGATCCAGCCGTCGCCCAGGCGGGCCGCCCGGCGGATGCCGGCATCGCTGTGCCCGCCGACGTAGATGGGAATGGGGTGCTCCGCCGGGGCCGGCGGCTCCATGCGCAGGCGGTCGAAGTCGTAGTGGTCGCCGTGGTACTCGACGTACCCGCCCTGGGTGACCAGCCGGATGATCTCGATCTGCTCGTCGAGCCGCTTGCCCCGGGTCTTCATCTCCTGGCCGAGCCAGGCGAACTCCTCGGGGATCCAGCTCAGGCCCACGCCGAGCGACACCCGTCCGGGGAACAGGGCGGCGATCGACCCGATGCTCTTGCCCACCAGCAG
The DNA here is from genome assembly GCA_937926025.1 of uncultured Acidimicrobiales bacterium. GTDB lineage: Bacteria > Actinomycetota > Acidimicrobiia > Acidimicrobiales > Iamiaceae > Aquihabitans. The sequence goes on along the minus strand of CALANQ010000178.1, from coordinate 4,927 downwards.
CGGCTCCCGCAGGGGCGTCTTCATCACGTTGGTGTAGAGCCCGACCCGCTCGGTGGCGGCACCCACGGCGGGCATCCCCACGAACGGGTCGACGAACGGCGAGTCATCGGCCCAGAACCGCTTCCCGTCCGCGGTGAACGGGTAGTCGCCCGACACCGCCTCGGGGTAGAAGACCGAGTCCGGGAAGCAGACCGAGTCCCACCCGGACTCCTCCGCGGCGCGGGCGAGCGGGAGCACCCGTTCCGGCGGGCACATGGCGAGGGCAAGCGTGAACTGCATCGCCCCCGATTCTGACGCATCGTCAGGTCTCGCGCCGCACCCCGCGATCTCGGGTCGCTCGAGCCGCCAGCCGCGAGAGGCGGCATGACTGACCCGAAATCGGGTGGTCAGGTGCGGCCGGCCACGTGGGCGGCGGCTCGGTGGTTGGCGCGGTCCATGGCGTCGGCGAAGGCGTCGCCCTCGGCGAGGGCGAGGAACAGGGCGGCGGCGAACACGTCGCCGGCGCCGATGGTGCCGGTGGCCGACACCTCGTCGACCGGGATCCCGGCGAGGTCGACCGACTCGTCGCCCCGGGCGCCGAAGCACCCGCGCTCGCCCCGGGTCACCGCCACCGCCCGGTCGTCGGCGGCGATGCCGGGCAGACCGGCCAGGCGGGCGAACTCGGATTCGCTCAGGACCACGGCGTCGGCGCCCGGCGCCCACCACGGCGACGGCGCATCGACCAGGCCCAGCCCGTGCGAGATCGGGTCCCGGGTGCGCAGCAGGCCCTGCGGGGTGATGCCGACGAAGCGGCAGCCGTCGACCTGGGCGATGAGGTCCGGGGTCACCTCGCCCATGATCGGGGCCAGGTGGACCACGTCGGCCGCGGCCAGGTCCACGGGCGAGCGGGTCAGGTCGAGGGGCTCGGCCACCGTGGGCACGGCCTGGGGGCCCACCGCCGCGTCACGGGGGAACCACATGACCGTGTCCGTGGCGGAGCGCTGGACCGTGACCTTGACGTCGGGCATCGCCTCGCGCAGCGCCCGCTCGAGCTCCGCCGTGCCGGAGGTGACGATGTGGGCGTCCCACCCGGCGCCCAGGGCGACGCGGCTGGAGAACAGGACGCTGCCGCCCAGCCGTCGCCGGTCGTCGCCCTCGACCTGGTCCCAGCAGACCGAGCCGACGGCGACGTAGGTGCTCACGCCGGTGAGCCCTTGGCGGCCAGCAGGCCGGCCTCGAACCGCTCGACGGCGGCATCTTCGCGAGGGCCCGGCGCGCCGCCCGGCCCGCGCCGCAGGACCAGCCGGAACGAGCCGGCCATCGCCACGTCGCCGGGGTAGACCACCATCGGCTGCCGACCGGTGGCGGCCTTCACGGCACGACCGAACCGGGTCCGGTACGTCTCCACGTTCCAGATGCCGCCGAAGCAGCCGAGCGTGTGCAGACCGGTGAAGTCCCGGAACGCGGCCGAGACCGTGTCGGCGAGCGCCCGCACCTGCTCCTCGACCAGCGCCTCGGAGCGAGGGTCGCCCTGCGTGGCGAGCCGCAGCACGTCGGTGGCGAAGCCGGCGATGAACGCCTTGTCGACCTCGGGCTTGTACACCAGGTCGAACAGCTCGTCGGTCTCGTCGATGCCGAGGCGGTCGCGGACGGCGTCAGCCAGGAAGCTGCCGTCGGACCGGCCTTCGCTGACCAGGAGCACCTCGCGCAGGGCGGACCGGCCGAGGGCGAAGCCCGAGCCCTCGTCGCCGAGCACGTAGTCCCAGCCGCCGTAGCGCCGGCTGCCCTGGTCGAGAGCACCGGCCAGCACCGCGCTGCCCGTGCCGGAGATCACCGCGACCGCAGGCTCGAGCTTGGCGGTGGCCGCCCAGCACCCGATGGTGTCGGCGACGATCGAGATGGTGGCGGGACCGGGCACCACCTTGCGGACCCCCGCCTCCAGCACGTCGGCGTGGGCCTGCGTGTCGACCGAGGCGCTGCTGACCAGGACCGCGGTGGGCGACAGCGGTCGGGCGGCGTCGGCCAGGGCGGCGGCGATGACGGCCCGCGTGTGCTCGGCGGCGTCGGCGTCGCCGGCGGAGCGGCTGTTGGTGGGCCCGCCCCGGGCGTAGCCGAGCAGCTCGCCCTCGCTGGTGGCGACCGCCGCCCGGCTGCCGGTGCCCCCGCCGTCGACCACCACCACGGTGGACACGTCGGGGAATGCAGGGATCGATCGCAGCCAGTCCATCGGCGGCCGATCGTAGTGGTCACCCTTCGGCCACCTTGCGGCCACCCGAGCGGACCCGGACGCGGCACCGCCGGGCCCGGAGGGTCTCCGCTTCCTCCGGTCCCGGCGGTGCCGAGGGGGTGGGGCGATCAGGTCAGCGGCCGACCGCTTCCTCCAGCTGGGCCTTGTTCATCTTCGACCGGCCCTTGACGCCCTTCTGCCGGGCCTCGTTGTAGAGCTGGTCGCGGGTCCGGCCTCCTGAGCCCCGGTGCGATCGCAGACCGCCGCGCCGTCCCGACGAGATGTCCTCGGTCGAGCTGCGGCTGGACTCAGCGGCCTCACCCGCCCGGGCCCGCTCCTTGTTGACCGTGCGGGCGGCGATCTCCTCGGCCTCGTCCTCTGAGCGGCCCCGGTCTTCGAGCCCGTCCTTGATGTGCTCGTACTGCCGTTCGCGCTTCCTGCTCCACGACCGTGGCATGGGTGCCTCCTCGTTGTGGTGGTGCCCTCCCGGTACCCGACGGCGGTCCGCCCGAGACCGCCGGTCAGCCCGCCGCGGTCAGGTCGCCGGGCGTGCCGACCCCGAGCGCCGTCTCCAGCGACGGCCGCAGGGAGCTGGCGCCGTCGTCCCAGGCTCGGAGGATGTGGTGTGCGAACCGGGCTTCGACCCGGGCCAGCGACGCGGCGCCGAACACCACATCGGCCGCCAGCTCTGGCTCCCGGTCGACCACGCCCCCGACCATCCGCCCGATGGCCAGCTCGGCGTGGTGGGCGTCGGCCTCCACGTGCACCTCGTAGAACCGCTCCAGGGCCGGGAGGCCGCCCACCCGGCGGGCGGCCCGCAGGTACTGCGACATCGGCGCCACCGAGCACATCTCGAACAGGGCGAGGTGCCCGACCAGCGCGCCCCGCAGCCGACGGTTGATCCCGAACAGGGTGACCAGGTTGTCCGTGGCCAGGGTGGTGCCGGGCAGCCGGTCCACGAAGTGCCCGAGATCCGACGGCAGGTCGAGCTCCGCCATGGCGTCGGCGAACAGCTCCGCGTGGGCGTCACCGGGTCTCCCGCTGCCGTACTCGTCGGCTTGGATCTCGATCAGCGCCGACCGCCCCGGTCCGGCCAGCCGGGGGATGGCCCACGTGTGCGCGTCGGCCTCCTTCAGCTGGTAGGCCGAGCGGTGGATCGCCAGCTCCCGGAGGTGGTCCAGCTCGCCTCGCTCCCCCACCGTGCGGGCCAGCGGCGGGCCGGCCCAGGTGGCGATGATGCGCAGCGCCAGCGACGGGTCGGTGGGCACCGCGCGAGCCTGGTGCTCCGCCCGCAGGCCAGCCTGGAACAGCGACTCGAGGGTGCGGCGGAACCGCACCACGTCCGGGTCCCACTCGGCGTCGTCGTCGACGCCGTCGAAGCCGTGGTGGTGGAGCTGGTAGCAGCACCAGAGCCCGAGGTGCAGGTCGTCATCGACGAGCGGATCGATCCCGCGACCCGACGGCACCGGCAGCGGCTCCCCGTCGACGAGGTGGGCGACGATCGCACTGCTGATCGGGCCGCGAGGGGTGGGGAGGGAGGGGGCCATGCCCTTTCCGTTCCCCGTCGAGGGTCCCATCACACCAGGTCAGCGACCATCCTTCCGTCTGTCACCGGAATCCGCCCGCCCGGGTGACCCGCCTCCCCCGACCGCACCGCCACCCTCCCCCGCACCGCGTGCCGCGGTCCGGGGGAGGGTCTCGTCAGCAGGCGATGGCGACCACATCGGCCGGCACGGTGCCAGCGATGCCGGTGACCCACCCGGTCGAGGTGACGGCCTGGGTCGCCACGTCCGCCGAAGTCCAGACCTGGGCTTGATCGGTGCTGTCGGCGCCGTTGGCGATGTAGAAGATGCCGCGGCACTGTTCGACGAAGTGGGGTCGGTTGGAGGAGCTGCTGCCTTCGACGGGTAGGGCGGCGACGCCCGATGTGGGCCACGTTCCCGGGCCGGTGAGGGTGATGTCGGGGCTGAGGTCGACGGTGCTGCTGGCGCTGTCGATGACCACGACCGAGCCGACCACGCCCGGTTGGTCCTTGCCTGGGACCGCGACGGCCGTGTCGGTGCCCGCTGCGCCGATGATCGACTGACGGTGGGGCAACGGGGCCGGCGTGGTGTTCCAGGTGCCGCCGATCGTCGCCGCCTTCGTCGATGCCGTCCCGGTGCCCTGGTCGACCACGACGACCGCGGATCCGACGCCCGCCGCGGCGACCAGGTCCTTGCCCGGACTGGGAGCCGTGTCGATCTGCCAGTCGAGCGCCCCGGACGCTGTGGACCCGAGTGCGACCTGGGAGCCGCCGACGGCGACGAACACGCCGTCCGAGCCGGGTACCTCGTCGATCGCCGCCAGCTTCGACAGCCCCGTGTCCGCCGTCTTCCAGGTCTCACCAGCATCCGAGGAGAAGGCGGTCCTGCCATCGGTCGACGCGACGACCACGACCTCGTCCGTCGCAGCCATGCCGGCCCACGAGATGCCCGAGGGGAGTGCGCCGGCGGGTTTCCAGGTCGCCCCTCCGTCGGGGGAGGTGTGGGCTTGGAGACCCGATCCCGTTCGTGCGATCGCCACCACGTTGCCGCCGCTGGCCGTGGCCCCGACGATGTTCTTCGCCCCGACGTTGCCGCGGCCGGCCCACCGCATCCCGTCGCTGGTCGTTCCCGCCCCGTGGAGCCACCCCGACTGCACGTTGCCGTTGACGGTGCCGTCGGCCGCGACCACCAGCGGGAG
>CALANQ010000177.1 GCA_937926025.1 uncultured Acidimicrobiales bacterium | reverse complement strand
CGTCGTCCGCCGGGGCCACGTCGAGCCGGGAGCTGAGGCCTCCGTGGTTGCTGACGACCAGCGCACCGTCGGGGTCGCCGAGGTCGAGGTAGGCGAGCGTGCGGCCGTCGGCCAGCTCGAACGTGCGGTCCCGGTCCCCGATGTCGGTCATGAGCGAGGAGCGTAGGCCCAGGAGATGGCACGATCGGGGCGTGGCCCTCGACCTCGCGCTCGACCGACGCCGGTTCCTGGTCGGCGGCGGCGCCCTGGTCGGCACGCTCGTGCTGCTCGGCACCGGATGCAGCTCCGACGACGACGACGGTGCAGCGCCCACCACCTCCTCCACCACCACCCCCGATCCGGGTGATGCACTGGTGGACGCGTTCTACGCCGGCGTCCCGCTGGTGGTCACGATGCGCACGATGCAGACCTTCGCCGGGCTGGTCGGCGTCAACCACCTGTTCCCCACGAAGGCGCTGGCCGACACGAGCTCCCGCTTCGTGGTGGCCCCCAACCACGACACGCTCTACGCCATCGCCGTGCTGGACCTCGATGGTGGACCACAGGTGCTGAGCCTCCCCGCCATCCCGGACCGCTACCACGTGCTGCAGATCCTCGACGCGTGGATGGGCGGCATCGAGCTGCTCGGGACCCGCGGGTCGGGCGGGAAGGCCGGCACCTTTGTCATCGCCCGAGAGGGCGACGAGGTGGACCTCCCCGACGGGGCCACCCGGCTCGACAGCCCCACCCGCCACGCGTTCATCCTCGGTCGGATCCGGGCCACCGAGGCCGATGTCGACGAGGCCGCTGCCGTGGCCCGGTCCATCACGATGGCCCCGCTCGATCCGCCGGACCCGGCGCAGCAGGGCGACCTGGTGCTGACCGAGCCGTTCGGGCCGCCGCAGGAGGCGGGCCAGAACGGTGCCGCGTTCTTCGACGAGCTAGGCGGGCTCCTCGTTGCCGACGGGCCGGTGTCGCCGGCGCAGACCGAGGCGTTCGCGGCGGTCGACGACGTCGTCGGGGCCGGGATGTACCCCACCACCGACGCTCCCGACCGGGTGCCCGAGCTGGAGCAGGCGGTCGACGACGGCATGGCCGGGCTGGCCTCGGGCTTCGATGCCGCGAACGAGCTGGTCAACGGCTGGGCCGTGAACCTGGATCTCGGGAGGGCCGACGACCGGCTCGGCCTGCGCGACCGGGCCGTCATCGCCCGGTACTTCTGGGGCCCGGTCCCGGCCGAGGAGGCGGTGTACCCCCGGGCTGTGGAGGCCTCCGACGGTGAGCCGCTCGACGGGTCCAAGCGCTACCGCATCCGTCTCGCCGGCGACGACCTCCCGCCCGTCGATGCCTTCTGGTCGTTCACCGTCTACGGCGAAGACCTGTTCTTCGCTCCGAATGAGATCGACCGCTACTCGTTGTCCGGCGAGACGCCGGGGCTGGTGCGGGCCGACGACGGCACCATCGACATCGTGCTGGCTCACGACCGGCCCGCCGACGCAGCCGTGAACTGGCTGCCCGTGCCCGCCACGCCCTTCACGCTCATCATGCGGCTGTACCTCCCGCAGCAGCCCATCCTCGACGGCACCTGGGCGTACCCGCCCATCGAGGTCCTCGGCGGAGCGGGCTGAGAGACTCGGCCCATGATCGAGCGCGAGATCACCGTCACCACCCCCGAGGGCGAGCTGCCGACCTTCCTGTTCCACCCCGACGAGGGCGGACCCCACCCGGTCGTGCTGTACCTGATGGACGCCCCGGGCATCCGTCCGGCGCTGCGGGACATGGCCCGGCGCCTGGCCGCCTCCGGCTACTACGTGATGCTGCCGTACCTCTACTACCGAGGCGGTCCGTACGAGGAGCTGGGCATGAGCGACGAGGACGCCCACCGGCGCCGGGAGCTGATGGGCTCCATCACACCCACCAACATCGTCAGCGACGCCCGTGCCCTGCTCGCCGCCGCCGCCGACGACCCGGCAGCCGGTGCCGGGCCGGTCGGCGTCATCGGGTTCTGCATGAGCGGCGGCATGGCCATCTCCGTGGCCCGGGCCCTGCCCGAGCGGGTGGCCGCGGCCGCCTCGATCCACGGTGCCTGGCTGGTGCGCGACGGTGACGACTCGCCGCACCTCGGCCTCGACGCGGTGGCCGCCGAGATCCACCTGGCCTGGTGCGACCCCGACCCGACCGCCCCGCCCGAGGACCGCGAGGCCATGATCGCCGCCCTCGAGGACGCCGGCATCACCTACACGCTCGACCTGGAGACCGAGGCCCTGCACGGCTTCGCCCCGGCCGGGCCCCGGCACCACCCCGAGGCGTCCGAGCGCCACTGGGACCGCGTGCACGACCTGCTCGACCGCAACCTGTGAGGCGACCGTGATCGTCCTCGTCCGCCACGGCGCCACCGAGTGGAGCGCGGCCCGCCGCCACACCGGCCGCACCGACATCCCGCTCACCGAGGAGGGCCGGGCCGAGGCGGCCGCCCTCGCGCCCCTCCTCGCCGGCCTGCACCCGGACCGGGTGCTCAGCAGCCCGCTGTCGCGAGCGCGCCAGACCTGCGAGCTGGCCGGCTTCGGCCCCCGCGCCGAGCTCGACGACCGGCTGCTCGAGTGGGACTACGGCGAGGCCGAGGGCCGGACCACCGCCGAGATCCGCGAGACCGACCCCGGCTGGTCCGTGTGGACCCACCCCATCGCCGGGGCCGAACCGCTGTCGTCGGTGGCCGCCCGGGTGGACTCGCTGCTGGCGGAGCTCCGGCCGTTCGGCGGCGAGGGCACGGTGCTGGCGTTCGCGCACGCCCACCTCCTGCGCATCCTCGCGGCGCGCTGGTGCGGGCTCGACGCCGCGGCGGGTCAGAACCTGGTGCTGGACCCCGCCAGCGTCAGCGTGCTGGGGTTCGAGCGCGAGGCGCCCTGCATCGAGCGCTGGAACGTGGTGCCGTCGCCGTTCGGCTGAGCGGTCAGACGCCGGACCGGGCTTCGATCCTGCCCGCCTCGATGGCGGCCAGCAGCGCCGCGTGGTCCTGCTCGTTGGTGTCGGCGTACGCGGTGGCGAACGCGGCCATCGCCTCGTCGTAGGTGGTGTCGTCGCCGGCGTAGGCGGCCAGGGCGATGCGGTCGCCAGACCGAGCGTGGCCGCGGGCCAGGGTCCACCCGCAGCTCTCGGCGTACACCCGCAGTCCGGCGGCGTTGAGGTGGGTGACGTCGATCGATGCCTTGCCGTCCCACAGCTGGCGTACGTAGTACTCCCGGCGCTGCCCGTCGAAGCCCATCTGGGAGGTCCAACCCAGGAGGTGGTCGCTGGTGGCCTGCATGAGGCGCTGGCCCTCGACCACCCGGCGGGCCTGGATGCCGTGCTCCACATCGCCGGCGTAGGGCGCCAGGACGGATCGCTGTGCCTCCTTCAGCTGCAGGATGAGCGGGTCCCCGGCGTCGCGGCCCATCAGCAGCACCACCCAGGCACGGGTCCCGACGCTGCCGACGCCCACCACCTTCCGGGCCAGGTCCACGAAGCGGTACGACTCGATGAGCGACCGCCGGTCCGGAGCCAGGTTCTCCCGGTACTCGCGGAGCTGCTTCCGGAGCACCTCCACGTAGCGCTCCCGACCCTGCTGGTCGATCAGGTCCTCCACCGGCGTCAGGAGCGGCGGGCGGTCCACGAACCGGAGCTTGGCGTCCTCGTGCTGGATGAGCCGGTCGAAGGCCCGGAGGTGGTCGCGCTGGAGGGCCTGGCGGACGCGCTTGTTCGCCTCCTTGGCGGTGGCGTGGTCGCCGGTGGCGGACAGCCGGTCGCGCAGCTCCTCCGCCGACATCCGGGCGTACCAGACGTCGATGTTGCGCTGCTGTGCGAACGCGTGCATGGCCTCCCGGTAGGAGCGGGCGCACGCCGTGACCGCGGCGGTGCGGTCTGCGGGGGCGAACCCCAGGTCGCGCCCCGCGATCTCGATGCTGGCGACCAGCCGCTTCACGTCCCACTCGGTGGGGCCCAGCAGCGTCTCGTCGAAGTCGTTGAGCCCGAAGACCAGCGAGCGCTCAGGCGTGTCGAACAGCCCGAAGTTCATGAGGTGGGCGTCGCCGCACAGCTGGGCCCGCAGGCCGCTGATGGGCGTGCCGGCCAGGTCGGCCGCCATGATCGCGGCGCCACCCCGGTAGAAGGCGAACGCCGAGGCGGCCATGCGGCCGTAGCGGATCGGCAGCAGCTCCGCGATCCGGTCCGCTCCCTGGCGCTCCAGGATGCTGATCGGATCGGCTCGGCCGGACCCGACCTCCCAGTGGGCGTGTCGCTCGATGGGCACCTCGTCGCGGAGGCTGGCCCCGCGCGCGACCCGCTCCGCCACCGTGCGGCGGGGCAGGTACTCCGGATCCGGCAGATCGGGGACCGGGCTCACGGCCCGCTCAGTCCTGCAGCAGCTTGGCCTTGCGCGCCTCGAACTCGGCGTCGGTGATGACCCCGTTGCTGCGGAGGTCGGCCAGGCGCTCCAGCTCGCCGGCCACGCCGGTGCCGGCCCCCGACGCCGCCTGGCGGATGTACGCCTGGGCGGCAGCGTCGGCCGCCTTGGCATCGGCCACGGCGTGCTCGTGCATCTTGTGGCCGCGGATGATGAGGTAGGCGAAGATGCCGATGTAGGGCGCCACCAGGACGAACAGCACCCACAGGAACTTGGCGACGCCGCCCAGGTCCGGGCTGCGGAACACGTCCATGACCACGATGATGAACAGGTAGACCCAGATGAAGAACAGGGTGAACCAGAGCAGGGACCAGAGGACCTGACCGTTGCCGAACTCTGCAGCGAGCATGGGTGCGCCTTTCGAGGGGACCTCCCCCTCGGAGGCCGCTGGCGAGACGGTAGACGGACCGACGGACGTCCGGTACCGGAACCTGGTCGGCGCTGCGATCCGGTCGGTGTACGAGTCCGGCGGCCTGCCGCTCTTTGCCTGATCGGCACGCGGTGTTGCCATCCGTGCTCTCGACCTCCAGCCTGACCACCAGGAGGTTCCGACGATGGATGCAGGTGATGTGGTGAGCGAGACGACGGCGTTCTGGGAGGCCCGGTACTCGGAGAAGCCCCAGATCTGGAGCGGCCGGGTCAACCCGGTCATGGCCGGGTTGGTCGAGCCGCTGGCGCCCGGGCGGGCCCTGGACCTCGGCTGCGGCGAGGGCGGCGACGCCATCTGGCTGGCCGAGCACGGTTGGACGGTCACCGCCGTCGATGTGTCCCAGGTGGCGCTCGACCGGGGCGCAGCGCGGGCTGCGGACCTCGGCCTTCCGGGCATCACGTGGGAGCGCCACGACCTGACCGCCACGTTCCCCGGCGGTGCGTTCGACCTGGTGTCGGCCCAGTTCTTCCAGTCGCCGATCGACTTCCCGCGCCTCGACCTGCTCCGCCGGGCGGCCGGTCTGGTCGCGCCCGGCGGCGTGCTCCTGTCCGTCAGCCACGCTGCGGCCCCGCCGTGGTCCGACCACCACGACCACGTGTTCCCCACGGTGGAGGAGGAGCTGGCCGAGCTGGCCTTGGACCCGGCGGACTGGGAGGGGGTGCAGGCGGGCAACGTGGAGCGGGAGGCCACCGGCCCCGACGGGCAGGTCGGCACCCTGCTCGACGGCGTCATCCTCGTGCGCCGTCGCTGACGTCGTGGCCGGGGACGGCGGTCGCCCGCTCGGCGTCGTGATCGCCGCTGGCCTCGACGAGCCCCGCTCCGCCACCGTCCGGGACTGACCGCGGGCCGATCCGGTGCCAGAATCCGGACATGGCCGACGTCCTCCCCCCGTCGTACCGCGAAGCCCGGCAGGCCTTCCTCGAGGCTGCCGATGCCGCCGGTGCCCGTGTCACCACCACCCCGCACCCGCGTCGGGGCCTCGATGGCGAGGATCTCGCCGTCGATGTGGCCGAGGTCGGCCCGCCGGACGCACGTGATCTGGTCGTCATCGTCTCGGGCACGCACGGGGTGGAGGGCTACCTGGGCTCCGCCCTCCAGACCCAGCACCTCCGGTCCCTCGCCGGGGCCGACCAGGGCGGGCCGACGCTGGTGTTCGTCCACGCCCTCAACCCGTACGGCTTCTCCTGGGTGCGGCGGGTCAACGAGGACAACGTCGACCTGAACCGCAACTTCATCGACTGGTCCCAGCCGCCCGTCGCCAACCTGGAGTACGCCGAGCTGGCCGACACGCTCGTCCCCGGCGACTGGAGCGAGGGCACGCAGGAGCGCACCCTGGTGACCATGGCCGCCAAGCTGGAGGAGGTCGGCATCGCCCGGCTCCAGCAGATCGTGTCGGGCGGCCAGTACTCCCACGCCACCGGCGTGTTCTACGGCGGCGCCGGACCCGTGTGGGCCAACGACTGGCTCCGGGCCTTCCTCGGCGACCGGCTCGAGGGGGTGGCTCGGGCCGCCATCATCGACCTCCACACCGGGCTCGGGCCGTGGGGCCACGGCGAGCTCATCTCCAGCGAGGCACCGGGGACCCCCCTGCACGACCGCCAGGTGGCCTGGTGGAGCGACGTCACCTCGCTGCACGACGGGTCCAGCGTGTCCGCCGAGCTGTCCGGCGACTGGCTGGCAGCGGCCCCCGGGTTCGCGCCGGGCACCGAGGTGACCGGCATCGCCATCGAGTACGGGACCG
>CALANQ010000176.1 GCA_937926025.1 uncultured Acidimicrobiales bacterium | reverse complement strand
GGCTCGGCCGCGTCGGCCCGGGCGATGACCAGGAGCGCCTGCACCAGCCGGCTTAGGCGGTCCGTCTCGGCCAGGGCGGCCTCGACCCGCGGCTCGTCCTCGGCGGTGGGGTGCATCGTCTCCAGTCGCAGGCGGAGCGCGGTCAGCGGTGTGCGCAGCTGGTGGGAGGCGTCGCCCACGAACCGGCGCTGGACCTCCACCAGGTGCGCCAGGCGCTCTGCGGTGGCGTCGAACTGGTGGGCGAGGGCGGCCACCTCGGGCGGGCCGCCCACCTCGCCGGCCCGGGCGTCGAGGTCGCCGTCGGCCAGGCGCCGGGCCGCCTCCTCCACCTCCCGGATCGGCCGGGTCACGCTGCGGGCCAGGATCAGCCCGACGCCGCCCACCGTCACCAGCACCACCGCGCACAGCGCCCCGAGGCGCAGCCACGTGTCGCGGACCCGCTGGTCGACGGCCTTCGACGGCAGCGTGATGCGCACGGCCCCGTGGACCGCCCCGTCGGAGGCCACGGGGATGGCCACGTACACCAGGTTGGTGTCGAGCGTCTCGGAGCGGCGCGTCCCCACCGCCCGCTCGCCGTCGAGGGCGGCCGCGATCTCGGGTCGGGTCGAGTAGTCGCGGCCCAGGTCGGACCGCTCGGAGTCGGCCACCGAGTGCCCCTGGTCGTCGACCACCAGGATGCGGGCCCCCTGCACGTCGTAGCGGGCGAAGACGCTCCGGAGGTCGGGCGTGCGCCCGTTCTCCAGGTCGTCCTCCACCAGCGACGCCACCGCCTGGGCGTCGCGCTCCACGTCGAAGCGCAGCTGCGTGCGCTCCCGGCTGCTGAAGGTCAGCCCCAGCGGCACCACCACGACCACCAGGGTGAAGGCGGTGATCGTCAGGTAGGTCAGCAGGAGCCGGCGGGTCACGGCTCGCCGATCACCGTCAGGGCGCCGGCGGTCGGGGGGTCGAGCCGGTAGCCGACGCCGCGCAGCGTGGAGATCCACGGGTCGGGGCCGAGCTTCTTGCGGAGCGACGACACGTGGACGTCGAGGGTCTTGGTGGGGCCCCACCAGTGCTCGTCCCACACCTCGTGCAGGATCTGCTCGCGGGAGAACGCTCGTCCCGGCTCGTCGGCCAGCAGGGCCAGCAGGTCGAACTCCTTGGGGGTGAGGTCGACCTCGGCCCCGGCCAGCCGGACCCGTCGGCTGCGGCGGTCGACCACGAGCCCCTCCGGCTCGACCGGCGGCGCCCCGGGCGACGGCGCCTGCGGGGTCGACCGGCGCCGGACCGCCCGGATCCGGGCGACGAGCTCCCGGAAGCCGAAGGGCTTCAGCACGTAGTCGTCGGCGCCCATCTCCAGCAGCAGCACCCGTTCGACCTCGTCGTCGCGGGCGGTGAGCACGATGATCGGGACCGAGCTGGCGGATCGGAGGCGCCGGCACACCTCGCTGCCGTCCAGGTCGGGCAGCCCCAGGTCCAGCAGGACCAGGTCGAACGGGCCCGGCGCAGCCAGGGCGTCGGCCCCGGTGGTGACCCACGTGACCGGGAACCCCTCCCGTCCGAGCGCCTCCACCAGCGGCTCGCCGATGGAGGCATCGTCCTCGACGACCAGCAGACGGGTGGACGCGTGCACGGCGGCAGGGTACGCCCCCTAACGATTCGCGTCCCACCGGCCGATAGGACCGTGTGGCCCCTTCCGCGAACTGCCCCACCTGTCGTGCTGCGCTGCAGCTGACCAACCACGACACCTTCGACTCGTGGGTGTGCCCCAACGGGCACGGCCTCGCCGCCACCCTCTCGGAGCTGTACGAGCGGGCGCAGGAGGACGAGATCCACGCCGTCTGGGCGCTGGCCAAGGCGTCGTGGGTCGACCACGAGCCCACCGAGGGCAAGCCGTGCCCGATGTGCCAGCGGCTCATGGTGTCCATCTCGGTGGGCACCGACGCCGACGAGGTCGACGAGGGCCAGCCCGGTGACGGGCCCGACACCGGCGAGGTGCCGGTGGACGTGTGCGTCGTGGACCAGGTGATCTGGTTCGACGTGGCCGAGCTGGAGCTCCTGCCGGCCGATCTGCCCGACCCGCAGCCCACCGCGGAGCAGGAGGCGGCGCTGTCGGCGATCCGCCAGCAGTTCGGCTCCGACTACGAGGATGCCGACGAGTCCCCCGCCGGGTTCACCGACCTGCTCTACAACCGCGTGGTGCACAGCCCGAAGGCGGCGTCGGCCGTGAACCCGAGGGCCCGCGCCGACGCCTGATCGGCCCGGCGGTCACTCCGGCAGGGTGACGCCGCGCTCCGCGGCGGCATCGGCCACCGCCTCGGGGAACACGTTCTTCAGCAGGAACAGGTCCCGCGCCAGCACGTAGCCGGGGGCCAGCGTCTTGGCGTAGCGCTCGAAGTACATGAGCTGCTTCGACACGAGGAGCAGCTCCTTCGGCGCGGTGGCCCCGTACTGGTTGGCCAGCTCCAGGTTGGCCTTGAGCTGATCGCCCAGGCTCATTGCGCCGAGGCCCTGGTTGAGCATCGGCTCCATCACCATGGCGATGGCGGGCCCGGCCGCCTCGGGGTCGACGTCGTCGGGGATCACGCCCACCTTCTGGTAGGCCCGCACCACCCGGCGGTAGTCCTGGTCGATGGTGGAGGTGTAGAGGATCTCCCGCATCGTGTCGCGCCACAGCTCGGGCAGCTCGCCCATGATCCCGAAGTCCAGGTAGCTGGCCCGGCCGTCCTGGAGGACCCAGAGGTTGCCGGCGTGGACGTCGCCGTGGAACGTGCCGTGGATCAGCGCCGCCTCCACCCACACCTTGATGCCCCGGCGCAGGATCAGCTCGCCGTCGACGCCGAGCGCCTCGATGCTGGCGAAGTCGTCCATGGGGACGCCCCGCATGCGCTCCATGCAGATCAGGTTCGGGCCGCAGAAGTCCCAGTACACCTCGGGGGCCGTGATGCCGCTGTTGTCGCCGAAGGCCCCGATGTGATCCCGGAAGAAGGACTGCCGGTGCGCCTCGAGGGCGGCGTTGAGCTCCTGGTTGGTGACGGCGTGGAGGTCCTCGACCATCCCCACCACGTTGGCCCGCTTGGCGAAGTTGAGCCGGCTGATGAGCTTGGTGGCGAAGAAGTACTGGATCCGCAGGTCCGTGTTCATCCGGTGCGAGATGTCGGGCCGCTGGAGCTTGATGACCGCCTCGCGCCCGTCGGGGAGCGTGCACGCGTGCACCTGGGCGATGGACGCCGCGGACATGGGCACGTCATCGAACGCCGCGAACACCTCGTCGGGCGACGCGCCGAGCTGCTCGGTGACGAGCTGCCGCACGGTCGCCGGGTCGAACGGACGGACCTCGTCGAGCATCTTCAGGCAGGCATCGGCGAGCGGCGCCGGGAACAGGCTCGGTGAGCTGGCGATCAGCTGGCCCAGCTTCACGAACGTGGGCCCGAGCTGGTCGAACCCCTCCACCACCCCCTCGGAGGCGGCGGTGGCGAAGCTGCGGCCGCGGCGGCGGAACACCCAGCCGGCGCTCGAGCGCAGCACCGCGGAGAACAGCACGAACCCGATGACCAGCATCCGCCGCAGCTCGGCGAACCCGAAGCGGTCGAGCGGGGGCGCATGGACCTCCAGCGCCGCCGCCGGGGGTCCGTCTGCGTAGGGCCCTCGGTGCACGGCGAGGACCGTAGCCTCTGCCCATGGGTTCCCCGAGGGTCACGGTGCTCACCGGGGCCGGCATCTCCACTGATTCGGGCATCCGGGACTTCCGCGGGCCGAACGGGGTGTGGACCCTGGATCCGGAGGCCGAGAAGCTCTTCACCATCCAGAACTACCTGGCCGACGCGGCGGTCCGCCGGCGGTCCTGGCTGGCCCGCCGGGAGAACCCGGCCTGGGGCGCCGAGCCCAACGCCGGTCACCGGGCGCTCGTCGACCTGGAGGAGTCCGGCGCGCTGCGGGCCGTCGTCACCCAGAACATCGACCGCCTCCACCAGAAGGCCGGCTCGTCACCCGACCGGGTCATCGAGATCCACGGGAACATGGTCGACGCCGTCTGCTGGGAGTGCGGCGCCGGCAGCCTCACCCAGGACGCCCTGGCCCGGCTCGATGCCGGCGAGGACGATCCGGCCTGCCTCGACTGCGGCGGCATCCTGAAGACGGCCACCATCATGTTCGGCCAGAACCTGGATCCGGATGTGCTGAACGATGCGGCGCTGGCCGCCCGCGACTGCGACGTGTTCGTCGCCGTCGGCACCACCCTCCAGGTGCACCCGGCCGCCGGCCTGTGCGATGTGGCCGTCCGCAACGGGGCGGAGCTCATCATCGTCAACCGGGACCCCACCCCCTACGACGGCATGGCCACCCGCGTCATCCGCACCCCCATCAGCGAGGCCCTCCCGGCCCTCGTCGCCGACCTCACGACCTGAGGCGGAACACGGGGAAGCCGGGGGCGATGGCCAGGAGGTCCTCGTCGGGGGAGTCGGCGTCGATGCCCTCGAAGAAGCGGCCGACCTCCCACGCCCAACGGGCCAGGTACTCGCGGAGCACCGGGGCCTTGTCGGCGTCGGCCAGCTCGTCGAAGCGGAACGGCTCCAGCTTCCGGCCGACCTTCAGCTCGCCGTGGCCGGCGGCCCGCAGGTTGCGGACCCACTGGGTCTGGCCCCGGGGCGCCACCAGGTAGCGCTGGCCGTCGAGCACCAGCAGGTTGACGACGGTGGTGCGGACCTCGCCGCTGGTGCGGCCCACGACCCGGAGCTCGCGGGAGCCGGCCACGCTCACGCCGCGGCGGGTGAGCCAGCCCGCCAGGCGGTTGAACAGCTGGTCGCCCTTCGTGGGGGCGAGGTAGCGGGGTGCGGGGGTGGTCATCATCGGGATCCTCCAGATCGGGAGAGCATCGCTCTCGGAATAGAGAGCAGTGTTCTCCGAATCTCGGACCATGTCAAGAGCAGTGCTCTCGCAATGGGGGATAGGGACGGTTCGTGCCGATCGATCCCTCCACGCCACGAGCCCAGGCCCGGGTGGCCATGACCGCCGACATCAAGGCGGCGGCCCGCCGCCAGCTGGCCGAGGTGGGTTCCGACGGCCTGTCGCTGCGAGCCGTGGCCCGGGAGCTCGGCGTCGTCTCGTCGGCGGTCTACCGGTACTTCGCCAGCCGCGACGAGCTGCTCACCGCCCTCATCATCGACTCGTACGACGCCGTCGGCGACCTCGCCGAGGCGGCCGCGGCCGACACCGCAGGGCGGCCGGTCGGCGAGCGGTGGACGGCCGTCGCCCGAGCGGTCCGGAGCTGGGCCGTGGCAAACCGCCACGACTACGCGCTCATCTACGGCAGCCCCGTCCCCGGCTACCAGGCGCCCACCGACACCATCAGCCCGGCCCTGCGGGCGCCCCTCGCCGCCCTCGCCGTGCTCCGAGACGGCGTCGAGGCGGGCCAGGTGGCTGACGAGAAGCGGTCATCGGTCCCTCGTGCCGTGCACGCCGACTTCGGCACCATCCGGGAGGGGCTCGGCTTCGACCTGTCCGACGAGGTCCTGGCTCGTGGTCTTGCCGCCTGGACCGGCCTCCTGGGCCACATCAGCTACGTGCTCTTCGGCCACCTGCACAACGGCATCACCGACGAAGAGGCCTTCTTCGAGCACCAGCTCGCCCGCGCCACCGCCGACCTCCTCGGCATCTGACGTCAGGAGGCGGCGGCCTCGGCGGCCTTCTTGGCGGCGATGCGGCGCAGCGGCGGGTCGTACTTGGGTGGGACCTTGCGGGGCGGAAGGGCGTGGAGCAGGTCATGGCTGGCCTCGGTGATGATGGCCACCGCCTTCTCGAACGCCTCCTCCGTGGCGTCGGACGTCTTCTGCACACCGCTGATCTTGCGCACGTACTGGCGGGCCGCCGCCTCGATCTCCTCGTGGGTGGCGTGGGGCTCGAGGCCTCGGAGCGTGGTGATGTTCCGGCACATGGCGGTCAGCCTTCCTGTTCGGTGGGGCGGATGAGGATCTCGTTCACCGCCATGTGGCGGGGCCGGGTGACGATGAACGAGATGGCATCGGCGATGTCGGACGCCTGGAGGCGCTCGACGTGGGCCAAGCGTTGCACCAACGCCGCCTTCGCGCTCTCGCTCAGGTGATCGGCCAGCTCGGTGGACACGGCACCGGGCTCCACCAGCGACACCCGGACGTGGCGGCCGGTGACCTCCTGGCGGAGCGACTCGCTGAACGCGCCGATGCCGTGCTTGGTGAGGTTGTAGACGCCGCTGCCGAGCCGGGGGACCCGTCCGGCCACCGAGCTGATGTTCACCAGGTCCGCCACCCGGCGAGGCGAGTCCTCTGCCGCGGCCAGCAGGTGGGGCAGGGCGGCGTGGGTGCAGGCCAGCAGCGCCGACACGTTGAGCGAGACCATCCGCTCCCACTCCTCCACCGGGGCATCGACGACCGGGCCCAGGAGCATCACGCCGGCGTTGTTCACCAGCGTGTCGAGACGGCCGAACCGCTCCACGGTCTCGGCCACGATGCGCGCCCCTTCGCCGTCGGCGGTGATGTCGCTCTCGATGGCCAGCGCCTCGGCCCCGTCGGCGGCCAGGTCGGCGACCAGGGCGTCGAGCCGGTCGGCGCGGCGGGCGGCGACCACCACGGTGGCGCCGTC
>CALANQ010000175.1 GCA_937926025.1 uncultured Acidimicrobiales bacterium | reverse complement strand
ACTACTGGACCACCAAGCTGAACAACGGCGCCGACCGCGGCTCCGTCGCCCTCAAGTTCATCGACTCCAGCGAGTTCCGCCGCTACATCGTCGACGACCAGTACCTCCGGTTCCTCGACCGCAAGGCCACCACCGCCGAGCACACCACCTGGGACCCCAAGATCACCGGCACCACCACCGGCGAGCAGGACCTCATCGCCGCCCTCGCCGCCAGCACCGACTACTACAACCGCACCTGACCGGGCGGATCACTCCTCGAGGAGCTCGACCACCCCGTCGGCGCCGTGCACCCGGATGCGCTGCCCGTCGCGGATGCGGGTGGTCGCGCCCTCGACGCCCACCACGGCAGGCAGCCCGTACTCCCGGGCCACCACGGCGCCGTGGGTCATGAGGCCGCCGACCTCGGTGACCAAGCCGGCGATGGCCACGAACAGCGGGGACCAGCTGGGGTCGGTGCCGGTGGTGACCAGGATGTCGCCCGGCTCCACGTCGGCCTCGGCCATGGAGCGCAGGATCCGGGCCCGGCCCTCCACCGTGCCGGTGGAGACCCCCAACCCGATCAGCGCCCCGTCGGGGACCTCCCGCCCGTACGACGACGCCACGGCCTCGCCGTCGGAGGTCAGGACCCGCGGCGGTGTCATCGCCTGGTTGCGGAGGTGCTGGGCGCGGCGCTGGTCGATGAGGTCGTGGTCCGCCACCCCGGTGGCCACCACCTCCCGGAGCTCCTCGAAGCGCAGGAACCAGGCGTCGTCGGCCCGGCGCAGGACACCGGCCTCGGCCAGGCGATCGGCCTCGGCCAGCAGGGCTCGCTTGTAGATGCCGAACCGGCAGATGTAGCCGTACTTGGGGTACTCCCGGTAGCCGGCGAACGCCCGCACCCGGGCGATCATCGCTGCGGTCTCGGCCGCCTTGGCGTCGCCGTCGGGGAGCGTCCGCACCCGGTCCAGGATCTCGGCCGCCTTGGCGTCGGCCGCGGCCGCCCCCCGCTCGAACCGACGGGCCGCCTCCCCTGGTTCGAACCCGTCGATGTTGGCGAGGATCACCGGCACCAGCGCGCTCGGCTGCTCGAACCAGCGGGGCCGGGTGATGTCGATCTCTCCGACGCACCGCATCCCGTACCGCTCGAGGAAGCCCCGGAGGGCCGGGAGCCCGGCCAGGTACGCGTCGTGGGCACCGCGCCGCAGGCGCTCCACCACCTCGGGGTCGGGCCGGATGGCGTCGGCCACGTCCAGCAGGGCCAGACCCATCTCCGCCGTGACGTTGCCGGGCGCCGACGACGTCAGCAGGTCGATGACGTTGGACTCCCCGAGCCACTCCAGGACGTGGTCGTTCAGCCAGAGCGCAGCCCCGATGCCCGCCATGATCACCGGTCGGCTCTCCGGATGGGTGAGGATCCGCTTGAGCTCGGGCACGTCGTCGGCGATGGCGTCGAGCAGGTCGCTCCCCTGCCGTCCCTCGATGGTCCGGGCCAGCACGGCGACGGATCGCTCGGTCTCCCCGATGAGCTCCGCCACGATGGCATCGTCAGCCGGGAGCAGCGGCACGTCGCGCACCACCGGCGCCCCCATCGGCGCATCGGCGGGCGGAGGCGGGAGGAACCCGTCGCGGTCGACGATGGCCTGGAGGGCTCCGCCGATCAGCGGGTCCGACGTGCCCAGCGCGTCGAGGATGCCGGCGCGGGTGGCCGGCGAGGCCAGGCCCATCGTCACGTCGACGAACAGGCGGCCGCCGGCCTCGAACATCGGCGGCCCGGCGATCATCTGGTGGAACGACAGGCCGAACGGCGTGAACGGGTCCGTCATCATCTGCTGGTGCCCCACGGACACGTACACGTGGTTGGCGCCGTCGCCGGCGTTGGTGGGGATCGGGAACAGCGTGGTGATCGGCCGGGCCTGGACGATGGCGAACCCGTCTTCGTCGAGGCACCACTCGATGTCCTGCGGGCCGGCGAAGTGGGCCTCGATCCGGCGGGCGAGGTCCCCCAGCTCCGTGGCCTGGGTGCCGGTGAGCACCAGCCCCGGCCCGTCCGCCACACCGTCGCGGACCGTGGTGCGCTCGGGGTCGACGAGCCCGGCGACGAGATCCTCGCCCAGCCCCGGCACCGCCTCGACGGCCACCACCGTGCGGTCCCCGGTGACCGGGTCGGCAGTGAACGCCACCCCCGACGCGACCGGGTCCACCATCTGCTGCACGACCACCGCCATCTGCACGGCGCGGTGATCGAAGCCGTGCTGCTCCCGGTAGGCGACCGCCCGGTCGGTGAAGAGCGAGGCCCAGCAGCGGCGGACGTGCTCCACCACCGCGTCGGCGCCCACCACGCCCAGGAACGAGTCCTGCTGCCCGGCGAACGACGCCGACGGCAGGTCCTCCGCCGTGGCGCTGGAGCGGACCGCCCAGGCCGCACCGGGTCCAGCGTCGTCGACCCGGGCCGCGATGGCGGCGGCCAGGTCCGCCTCCACCGGCTGCGCCTCGATGGCGGCCCGGATCGCGCTCGGGCTCGATCCGTCGACGACGGCGCTCGCCGCGAGCGCCCGCTCGAACGCCGGGGTGAGCACGCAGAACCCGGGCGGCACCCGCACGCCCCCGACCCGCGTGAGCTCGCCAAGGTTGGCGCCCTTCCCGCCGGCCTCAGCCACCTGGCCCCGGTCGATCTCGGTCAGGTCTCGCACGTCGCTCGTCATCCGTCTCGCATCCCCTTCGGCCCGGAGGCCTCGATCAAGGGGTGCAGTGGAAGCACGATTCGCCACTTGCGGCAAGCCCCCACCCGTCTCGTATCGTGGACCTTGGCGGGGCGGATCAGCGGACACGACGGCCTCGGCGCGCGCCGTAGGCGGCTCGCGTCCGCCTGACGAGTTGACGGTGTCAGTCAGTCGGAACGGCCTTGGACGGCTCGGACCGCGGCGTAGGCCAGGCCGCCCACGGCGCAGATGGCCGCGGTCCACAGCAGGATCAGGCGGCGGTCGTGCGGTGACGCCTCCACCAACGGCGCCACACCACCCACGATCACGGCCACCGACACAGCCAGGGCGAAGAACAGGCCGCGGGTCTCGCTCAGCAGCTGCGACCGCTGGTGCTCCAGCTGCTGGCGCTGGATGCCGGCGATCTGCTCGAGGATCTCCAGGGTGTCGGAGGTCTGCTCGATGTCGTCCTCGAACGCGCCGATCGACACGTCGGGCTCGGCCGCTTCGGCCTCGACCGGCGTGGGCTCGGCGACCGGCCGCGGCTCGTCGCCCCTTGCGGGATCGTCCGGGCGCCAGTCCCCGGCCAGCTGGGGGAACGCCCGACGGGCCCGCTGGGCCTGGGCCTCGAGGCGCTGCTGCGTGCGGAGGTAGGAGCGGCGCAGCTGCGGGTCCACGTCGGTGGGGATGCGGCGGGTCCGCCCGAGACGGTCGCCGGAGCCCTGCATCACCTCGCGGAGCGCCCGGTCGAACGCCGCCTGCTCGTCGGCGCTCAGGATGCCGTTGCCCGGGTCGGCGAGGACCCGCGCCGTGCGGAACCCGAGGCGGCGGACGGTCTCGGGCGTGAACTCGTCAGGCAGCTGCGAACGATCGATGGGGTGACCGCGCTCCGGTGGCACCCCACCATCTTCGCGGCATCGGACCCGGCACCTAGCCTGGGACGGGTTCGTCGCTCCCGAGCCCCGGTGTCCACGATGCGCCCTCCCGCTCCGAGAACCGTCCGCCGCGCCGCCGTCGTGCTGGTCGCCGGTCTGCTGGTCGCCGCCGCGGCGCCCGCCGCACCCGCCACCGCGGCACCCGCCTCGCCGCCGGATCCCCGCAGCGAGGTGTTCGTGCTGACCGGCTCTGGGGCCGACGCCACCGCGCCCACGGCATCCGCGGACGTGCGGCGCACCGCCCCCGGCACGGTGGCACCCGGCTGGTCCGCTGCGGTCGATGTGGCCGACGGGAGCCAGGGCATCGGCGTCGCCTGGGACGGCGCGGTGGAGGCCACGGTCGCCGTGCGGGGCCACGGTCCCGACGGGTGGACGGCCTGGGAGGATCACGAGGGCGAGCCGGGCGAAGGCCCGGACGCCACCCGGCGCACGGGGACCGAGCTCATCTGGTTCGGGCCCGACGGCGTCGACCAGGTGGAGCTGCGCGTGGCCTCCGGCCGCATCACCGGCCTGGAGCTGCAGGCCGTCCGCTCACCGATCGAGCCGGCCCGCGCCGCCGACACCGTCCCGGGGACCGCCGCCGACGGCGACGGCCGGCCCACCATCCAGCCCCGCAGCTCGTGGACCTCGCAGGGGTGGGTGGCCAGCTCCGGGTGCACGCCGGCGCCGGTGTCGTACCCGGCGGGGATCGGCTTCGCCGTGGTGCACCACACCGTGAACTCGAACACGTACTCGGCGGACGAGGTCCCGGCCATGCTGCGGGCGATCTACGCGTACGACGCGGGCACGCTCGGCTGGTGCGACATGGCGTACCACTTCATCGTGGACCGGTTCGGGCGCATCTGGGAGGGCCGGTCGGGCGGGGCCGCCAACCCGATCATCGGCACCCATGCCAAGGGGTTCAACCGGGGCAGCGTCGGCGTGGCGCTGCTCGGCCAGCACCACCCGGGTGCGTCGCCGACCGCGGTGAGCCCGAGCTCGGCGGCCCTCCAGGCCGTGGGCCGGGTCATCGGCTGGAAGCTCGCGCTGCACGGGCTGAGCCCGTACGGCACGGCCACCACCACCAGCACCGGGTCGTCGAAGTACCCCGCCGGGGCCGTCGTCACCATCAACCGGGTGGCGGGCCACCGCGACACCCAGCTGACCTCGTGCCCGGGCGACCTGGCGTACTCCCAGCTGGCCACCATCCGGTCGGCGGCGGCCAGCTTCCAGGCGTCGATGCCGGCCGCCAGCGGATCGCTCGCACCGTTCCGCACCCCGGGCACCCTCGTCACGCAGCAGTACCGGGATGTGGTGCGCCGGGTGCCCACCCAGGAGCGCTACGACTCGTGGTCCGCCCGGGTCGGCAGCACGGTCACGCCGGCCAGCCTGATCACCTACCTGGTGCAGTCCAGCGATGCGGACTCGCTGCTGCACGGCACCACCCGCCTGTACCGGGCGTACTTCCTGCGCAACCCGGACCACAACGGCTTCACGTACTGGACCAACCGGCGGGCGGCGGGCACCACCCTGGCCCGCATCTCCAACACGTTCGCGGCGTCGTCGGAGTTCACCAATCGCTACGGGGACCTGAGCAACAGCGACTTCGTCCGCCGGATCTACCAGAACGTCCTGGGCCGGGAGCCCGATGCGTCGGGCCGGTCGTACTGGACCCGTCGCCTCGACGGCGGCGAGGCCCGGGGCGTGGTCATGCTCAACTTCTCGGAGTCCAGCGAGTACCGCCGCAAGACCAAGGCCGGCAACGAGGTCGTCGCCATCTACGAGACGCTCATCAAGCGGGCCGTCACCGACGGTTCGTACGCCACGCTGGTCGCCGACCTGGCCGCGGGCCGGCGGACCATGGAGGACGTGGCCCAGAGCATCTTCGTGTCCAGTTCGTACCGGAAGCGGTTCGCCCACCCGTCCTGACGGGCTAGTCGCCCTCGATGGAGCGGATCACCCCGGCCGGGTTGCCGCCCACCAGCGTGTCGGGCGGGACGTCCCGGGTGACCACCGACCCGGCCGCCACCACGGAGTTCTCGCCGATGGTCACGCCGCCGATGACCGTGGCGCCGGCCGCGATCCACACGTTGCGCTCGATGGTGATGGGCGCTCCCACCAGCAGGGCCTGCCGCTGGGACGGCGCCACCGGGTGGCCCGACGTGATGAGGCTCACGTTGGGGCCGATGAGGACCTCGTCGCCGATGGTGATGGGGGCCAGGGAGTAGAAGGTGCAGCCCTGGTTGATGAACACGTGGCGGCCGACGCGGATGGTGCGTCCGCAGTCCGCGTGGAACGGCGGGACCAGCCGGAACCCGTCGCCGGGCTCCGCCCCGGTGATCTCGGCGAACCGGGCGCGGACCTCGTCGACGTCGCCGTAGGTGAGCTGGTTCAGCCGAGCGGTGAGGGCCATCGTCCGTTCCACATCGGCGACGAACGCCCTGGCCTCGGGCGTCCCCGTGGGGATGGTCCACCGGTCATGTCGGCTCACGCCGCACCGCTCCGCCGGTTGGTACCCCAAGGGGTATTGGTATGATGGACGGCCGACGACCCGAGCCGGAGGCCTGCCGTGGAACTGCCCGACGAGACCATCGAGGACCTGACCAAGCGGCTCCGCCGCGCCGAGGGCCAGGTGCGGGCGGTGGAGCGCATGCTCCAGGATGGCAAGGATTGCCGCGCCGTGCTGACCCAGCTCACCGCCGCCACCAAGGCGCTGGAGCAGGCGGGCTTCGTCCTGCTGGCGGCCGGGCTCACCTGGTGCCTCGAGGACCCGGAGCGCTCCGCCGCGGAGGGGTACTCGCTGGCCGAGGTGCAGAAGATGTTCACCAAGCTCGCCTGAGGTTGTCGGACCCGCTCGACCTGCATACCCTATGGGGTATGTGCAGACGAGTGACGTGCAAGACCTGCGGCAAGCCCGACTGGCGGGGGTGCGGCGCCCACGTGGACCAGGTGCTCGGCGATGTGCCGAAGGCCGACCGGTGCCGGTGCCGCCAGGACGGCCCGCCC
>CALANQ010000174.1 GCA_937926025.1 uncultured Acidimicrobiales bacterium | reverse complement strand
CGACGGCTACATCAAGCTCGTCGACCGCACCAAGGACGTGGTCAAGAGCGGCGGCGAGTGGATCAGCTCGGTGGAGCTGGAGAACGAGATCATGGCCCACCCGGCCGTGGCCGAAGCTGCCGTCATCGGCGTCTCCCACCCCAAGTGGCAGGAGCGCCCGCTGGCCTGCGTGGTCCTCAAGGAGGGCGAGTCCGTCACCAAGGAGGACCTCCTGGAGTTCCTCGACGGTCGCGTCGCCAAGTGGTGGCTCCCCGACGACATCGTCTTCATCGACGAGGTCCCCAAGACCAGCGTCGGCAAGTTCTCCAAGAAGGACCTGCGCACCCGCTTCGAGGGCTACGAGCTCCCGACCGCCGATCACTGATCCGGGCGGTCATCGGAACAGATCGGCACCTTCGTCACCGGTGGGGTCCGCCATCAGCAAGTCCTCGTGGGCGAAGAAGAGCGCGCTCGAATCATCGATCCCGAGGGCCTCGGCCCGCTCGTCGCCGATGTCAGCCAGGAGTGCGAAGGCCAGTTCGTAGGCAGCCGCGTTCATGGCCGTGACCACGTCGGATGGTGCCGCACCGGCAGCGATCGCCCGAGCGGCAGCAGGGTACGCATTGACGTTCGACTCGGTCAGCGATCGGATGCTGCGCCAGACGCCGGCCAGGAGTTGCTCTCGTGCTTCGTCTTGTTCCGACATGGTGCGACTGTAGGCGTGTCTTGGGAAGAGATCCGTCTTGATGCCAGGTCGAACGGCCGACCCGTATCAGAACCCCTTGGCTCTCCAAGAAGGATCTGCGCACCCGCTTCGAGGGCTACGAGCTGCCCACGGCCTGACGGCTCGGCCTGAGCTGCGGACGCAGCCCAGGTCAGGTGGGGAACTCGGCTTCGAGGTTGTCGCCGTCGGCGGTGCTGACGAGGCGGACCCGGCGGAGGTCGTACGTCGGGACCGACACCGCCGTGCGCCAGCTTTCGACCCCGTCTGCGGTGACCTCGACCGAGCCGGCCCGGTACGGCGCACCCGTGTCGTAGTCGCACTCCACCCGGTAGGTGCCCTCCGGGCTACCCGGGTCGACCGACACCACCAGCTCGGAACGGGCTCCCGACGAGTCGTTCGACGGGCGCTCCACGGTGACCGAGCCCACCGGCTGTCCGCCCGGCGACCGCAGCACGGCCTCGGTACGGCTGGCGACCTGCTCGGTGCCGCCGTCGCCTCGGGTGACGATGGCGCCCACCACCGCGGCGAGCCCCAGCACCACCAGCAGTGCGGCGGCGGCCAGCGCCACGCGCCGGTACCCCGACCGTCGGCGCTCCGGCGCGCCGCCGATCGAGTCGAACGAGGCCAGGGCTTGGACCTCGAACCCCGCCGGGGGCTCGGCCGATGGCGCGGTCTGCACCACGGCATCGACGGTCTCGGTCAGGCGGGCCAGCTCCGTGCGGCAGTCCTCGCAGCCGGCGAGGTGGTCGAGCGCGGCGGCTCGCTCCTCTCCCTCGGCCACACCGAGCGCCAGCTCCGGGGCCACCTCGCGGAACGCCTCGCAGGCGGCCGTCATCGGGCCGCCTCCTCGGCCAGCCGGTCACGCAGCTTGCGCAGGCCGGTGCGGATGCGGGTCTTGGCGGTGCCCAGCGGGATGGCCTCGCTCGCCGCGATCTCCGCTGCGGTCCGGCCGTGGAACGCGGCGAGCAGCACGGCGTCGCGCTGCTCCGCAGGCAGCTCCGCCAGCAGGCGACGGACCCGGTCGACGTCGAAGCCGAGCTCGACCTCGTCGGCCGGTCCGCGACCGGCGGCCGGTGGGGCCAGCCCCGCAGCCACCTCGGGGTCCACG
The DNA here is from genome assembly GCA_937926025.1 of uncultured Acidimicrobiales bacterium. GTDB lineage: Bacteria > Actinomycetota > Acidimicrobiia > Acidimicrobiales > Iamiaceae > Aquihabitans. Next base: position 4,778 of record CALANQ010000174.1, on the reverse strand, counting down.
GGTACGGCCCGCCGCAGCCGCAGCGCATCGAGCGCGGCGTTGCGGGTGATGGTCAGCACCCACGGCGGCACGTTGCCCCGGCGAGCGTCGAACGCGCCCGCATGGCGCCAGATCCGCACGAACGCCTCCTGGGCCACGTCCTCGGCCGCCTGGCGGTCGTGCAGGATCGTCAGCGCCAGGCCGAAGACGCGCTGCTGGTAGCGACGGACGAACGTGCGCGCCGCAGCCGGATCTCCGGCGGCGACGCCGGCCAGGAGCGCTTCGTCGGATGCGGCGGCCATGCCGGGTGTACGGGCGACGGCCGCACGGGGATTGCGCGGCACGGGACGATCGTACGGCGGCAATCCCTCGGGACGGCTCGCCCGTACCTCCTCCAGCGAACCGGCGACCGCCGGAGACACGGAGGCTGACATGACCCGCACCACCACCCGAGCGCGCACCCTCGCCGCCGCGCTGACCCTCACGCTCGCGGTCATCGCCGCCGGCTGCGGGAGCAGCAGCGGCAGCGATGCCGGCGGCACCACCGCGCCGAAGGGCGACACCGCCACCACCACCGCCGGATCCTCGGATGCGCCCGTCGCCCTCGACGGCACCGTGAACGCCGAGGGGACCAAGGACATCTCGGGCGACGGCGACCAGGCCGACCTCGAGATGGAACTCGACGACAACTACTTCAAGCCCACCTACATCAAGGCCGCCCCAGGTGCGACCGTGACGGTGGAGCTGGAGAACGAGGGCGACAACCCGCACACCTTCACGCTCGACGACGGCTCGATCGACCAGAAGCTCGACCCCGGTGCCAAGGCTTCGGTCGAGGTGACCATCCCCGACGACGGCATCCTCCGGTTCTCGTGCGACTTCCACGGGGCGATGGGCATGCAGGGCGCCTTCTACACGGAGGCCGGCACCGGGAGCGGAGCGAGCGGCGACGCACCGACCACCACCGCAGCGTCCGGCTCGAGCGGCGGTGGCAGCGGCTACTGACCTCGCCCGCCGACTTCGGTCGGGAACGGATCCGGTCGTAGCCTCGCCGGGGCATGTCCCGGTACCGCTTCGCCCTCAAGCCCCGCTGGATCCTGTCGCACCTGTTCGTGCTGGTCATGGTCCTCGGCATGTGCCGCGCCGGGATCTGGCAGTGGGACCGGCTCCAGCAGCGTCGGGACATCAACGCCCGCGTCGAGGAGCTCCAGCAGGAGACCCCGACCCCGGTCGAGGACCTGGCCGAGCCGGGGGACTACGCCGAGGGCCGCAAGGTCGAGTACACGCCGGTCACCGCCACCGGCACCTACCTAGCCGACCAGAGCGTGCTGGTCGACGGCGCGGACCACAAGGGCGCCGCCGGAGCGTGGGTCCTGACGCCACTGGAGCTCGACGACGGGACGATCGTGATCATCCGGCGGGGCACCATCCCCAACCCGGGCCAGCTCGACGCCGTCCCGGAGTCGGTGGAGACGCCCTCGGGCGAGGTCACCGTCGAGGGGCTCGCCCGGCCCACCGAGACCCGCCCCGAGGTCAACCTCGGCTTCACCAAGCTCCACTTCGAACGGGCGGATCCGTCCACCGGGACCTTGGAGAACATGGCCCGGGTCGATCTCGCCCGCCTCGATCAGCAGATCGACGGCGACGTCCTGCCGTTCTCGGTGAGCCTCCGCGCCCAGGACCCGGCCGTCACCGCCGACGAGCCGCTCCCGCCCAACGCCCCCGATCTGTCCGAGGGCTCGCACTTCTCCTACACGGTGCAGTGGTTCACGTTCTCGCTGATGACGGTCATCGTCTACGGGCTGATCCTGCGCCGCCGCGCCCGGGAGATCGAGCGCGAGGAGCTGGACGCCCAGCTCGATCAGCCCGACCCCGACGACGAGCCCCAGCCCGGCGACCCCCGCCTCACCCCCGACCCGGGCATCACCCCCACCGACCCCTGACCCTCGGCTTCGGGCCGGCGCAGTCCGCCATCTGTGGCAGTTCACCGCCTCCGGGCCGGTCGACGGACACGTCCCGCCGAACCGGCTCGCATCGGTGGCAGAACACCGCTCCGATGCCGGTGTTGTGACAGCTTCCGGTCGGGGTGCGGTCCGGCGCCGGGGTGCGGTCCGGCGTCGGGGTGCGGTCAGGCGTCGGGGTCGTCGGTGCGGATGACCAGGACGGGGCAGGGGGCGTGGTGCAGGACGTGGGTGCTGACCGACCCCATCAGGACCCGCTTCAGCCAGCCGTGGCCGTGGCTGCCGATCACGATCATGTCGGCCTCGACCGCGGTGGCGACGTCGCAGATGGTGGGGCCGGGCTCGCCGGTCTCCACCAGGTGCTCGGCGGTGATGCCGAGGATGCCGTCGAGCTCGTGGACCTCGTCGTCCTGGGCGGCGCGCTGCTCGGCCTCCAGCTCCTCCTCGAGCTCGGGGTCGGCCAGCGTCGGGTGCGTGTCCATGGGGCTCACCGACGCTGTGGGCACGAACACGGGCGGGACCACGGCCAGGGTGATGAACCGGTGCTGGTGGCCGAGCAGGGCGACGCCCTTCGCCATGGCCGCGGTGGCGAGATCGGATCCGTCGGTGGCGAGGAGCACGGTGGACATGGCGTCATGCTCGCGCGCCCCCGGGCTCGGGCCGCGCCCGGGGGCCGTGGGTAGCGTGGCGGTCGTGACCACCGAGCCCCGCGACCGCATCCTGGAGGCCACCGTGGCCTGCCTGGGCCGGTACGGGATCGCCAAGACCACGGTGGACGACGCCGCCCGCGAGGCGGGCCTGGCCCGGGCCACGGTGTACCGCTACTTCCCCGACGGCAAGGAGCAGCTGATCGGCGAGTCCATCACGTGGGCGGTCGGCCAGTTCTTCCACGACCTGGCTCTGGCGGTCGACGGGGCCCCGGACTTCCCGACGCTCATGGAGCAGGCGCTCATCCACGCGCACCGGGCCGTCGACGAGCACGTCGTGCTCCAGAAGGTGCTCGAGACCGAGCCCGAGCGCCTGCTGCCCCAGCTCACGCAGTCGGCGCCGCAGGTGCAGGCGGTGCTGCGCGACTACCTGGCGGAGAAGCTGCGGGGCGCGGACCTGCTCCCCGGCGTCGACCCGGTGGAGGCGGGGGACTGGCTGGCCCGGATGGGCCTGTCGTTCATCCTCGCCGAGGGGCGCTGGGACCTCACCGACCCGGAGTCCATCCGCCGCCTGGTGCGCGAGGAGCTGCTCGTCAGCATCCTGCGGCCGGAGTCGCTCTCGGCCTGAGGGCGGTGGGCGCGGCGGTCACGGCGAACCACGGCGAACAGGTCGGACGATGGCGATCACGGAACCAAACGGCGCCCCGGGGCGTCATCCCCATGTGGCGGACGAGGCGGCAGGTGACGTGACGGCAGACGAGTCGACGGCGGAGGACAGGTCGATGGCGACGGCGGCGGGGGAGGCCGTGGTCGTGACGGCGACCGCATCGACGACCGCATCGACGGCGACCGCACCCCCGGCACCGGTGCACCGGGAGAGCGCCGACCGGGTGCGCCGGCAGCGGGCCATCGGCCCGACCCGGGTCGTGCTCGGTGCGCTGGTGGTCTCCCGGCTCTTCTACTGGTACCGGGGTCTGCGGTTCGACGTCGGCTTCGTCGACGGCTCGATGCAGGTGGCCGATGTCGATCTGCTCCGGTCCGCTCCGTGGTCGACCGCCTGGTTCCTGCACGTGCAGCCGCCGCTGTTCAACCTGTTCGTCGGGTTCGGGTCCAAGCTGTTCGGGTCGTGGGCCGGCCTCGGCTTCCAGGCCGTCTACCTGGCGGTGACGGTGGCGGTGCTGGTGGCGTTCGTGCGCTTCTGCCTCGACCTCGGGGTGAGCCGGCCCATCACCACCGTCCTCGGCGCGTTCCTGGCGGTGAGCCCGACCATCGCCCAGTACGAGCACCTGCTCTTCTACACGCACCTGGAGCTGGCCCTGCTGGTGTTCGCCGCCCGGGGCCTGCAGCGCCACTGCACCCAGGGCTCGGTCCGGGGGCTGGTCGGGTTCGGGGCGGCGCTCGCCGCCCTGGCGCTCGGGCGCTCCCTGTACCACCCGCTCTGGTTCGCGGCCCTGGCGGTGGTGCTGGCCGTCGTGGCCCGTGATCGGCTCCTGCGCCGGCGGCTGGTGGCGGTGGTGATGATCCCGTTGCTGTGCGGGCTGGCCGTCGGGGCGAAGAACCAGGCCGTGTTCGGGTGGTGGACCACCAGCTCCCTGGAGGGCCTGAACCTGCACCGGGTCACCGAGCCGTACCTGGACGACGACGAGCGGACGGCGATGCTGGCCGACGGCTCGCTCACCACGGTGTCCACCGATGCGTTCAGCTGTGGCGACACGGATCGGCGGTTCGCACCGGCCGGTCCAGATGCGGCCATCCCGGTGCTGGACCGTCGATGGCGTCCGAGCCTGCCCGGCCAGCGCAACCTGAACGAGCGCCACAACGTGCGGTGCCTGGAGCAGCTGCGCAACGAGAGCCTGCGGGTGGTGGTGGAGCACCCCGACGCGTACCTGCGGGGCGTCGCCCGGGCGTTCCCGGTGGCGTTCTCCTCCGCGGTGCCTGATGTTCGGATCCGGACGCAGAACCAGGCTGCGCTGCGCACGCCGGGGAGAGTGGAGGCGCTGGTGCTGGGCGGCCCGCAGGCCGGGCCGGGGCCGTTCGATGCGTCGTTCGGCCACCTCCACCCCGGGAGCACGTTGTGGGTGGTGGCGCTGGCGTCGCTGGCCGTGGTCGCGTTCCTGCTCCGGGCCCTGTGGGTCCGGCGCCGCGATCCCGATGCGGCTGATGCCCCGGTGCTGGCCTTCGTCCTGTTCGT
>CALANQ010000173.1 GCA_937926025.1 uncultured Acidimicrobiales bacterium | reverse complement strand
CTGGAACAGCGTCTGGGGCTTCTCCAGGGCCGGGAAGGTGAGCGACTGGTACGGCGCCGTCTTCTGGACCTTGCTGGCGACGTCGACCGGGATGCCGGCCGCCTGCAGGCGGGTGACGATGTCGGTGTTGTTGCCGCCGGTGTTCATGTTGCCCGAGGGCAGGAGGGCGTCGAAGTTGGTGGCCAGGCTCGGGTCGGCGGCCACGCCGCTGTCGAGCTTGAACGAGCCGAGGCTGATGTCCTGGGCGTTGTTGACGCCGGGCGCCAGCTGGTCGGCCAGGGCCATCACGGTCCGGACCTTCCTCAGCATGGCCAGCTGGTCCTTCTCGCCGGTCTGCATCTTGATCTCGTTGATCAGGTTCATCAGGTCCCACCAGGTGGGCGGCTTGGCGCCGATGGAGCGCGAGGCCTCCTTGATGCCGGGGATCGGCTTGTCGAGGGCGTCCATCGTGGGCTTGATGGGAGCGGTGTACTTCTGGACCGTCTTGGCGATCGGGCCGATGAAGTCGTTGATCACCGAGCCGGCGTTGACCCGCACGTTGTCGAACGAGATGGCGATGCCGGCGTTGGTGGCCGGGGCCCCGGTGACGCCGCCGGCCTGGCACGAGTAGCCGCCGGTCAGGCTCAGGTCGGTCTTGAACGCCGGGAACTTCTTGGCGGCCCCCGTCTCCAGGCCGAGCTTCACGTTGGCGCAGGCCTGCAGCGACGGCGTGATCTGGGTGCTGCCCAGCTGGCCGAGGGTGATCTTGTTGTCCGAGCCGCCGGCGGCGAGGTCGACGCCGACGGTGGCGGCCACCTCGGGCGTGCCGGGGGTCTTGTCGGTGATCTTCACGGGGATGAACGCCAGCTGGGCGTCCATCTCGCTGGGCAGCGACGCCGTGGCCTGGACCCGGAGCTCGGGCTGGGTGCCGAAGGCGTTGGTCGGGATGTAGAAGCCGTTGGTCCGGTCGATGCCGAACGCCAGGTCCATCTCGAAGCCGGCCCGGGCGGAGAAGCCGTCCGTGCTCTTGAGGCGCAGGCCGGGGAAGCCCGAGTCCAGCGGCTTGGAGGTGACCTCGCCGGCCTTGGCCAGCGGGACCTTGATCTGCAGGTCCTCGATGGTGGTGGCGGCGTCGCCGGCGGCGCAGGTCTTCACCGTGCCGCTGATCTTGCACTTCAGGTCCACGACGATGTCGGCCTTGGTGACGACGGTGTCCGCGTCAGGGCCGTCACGGAGCAGCTTGAGGCTGCTGTCGGGGCCGATCTTGGCGTAGACGAAGTCCTGGATGTTCGTCTGGACCACGCCGGCCTTGTTGGCGGCGTTGATCTGGTTCACCAGGTCCTGGGCGGGCTCCACGAAGCCCTTGCGGAAGTCCTCGAGCACCTTGGCGCCCGCGGTCGGGTCCACGCCGAGCAGCGGGATGGTCTTGCCCGGGGGCATGGCCTTCAGGCTCGCCTCGAGGCGCTGGACGAACGACTCGATGCCGCCGATCAGGATGGCGTACTGGATGTTCTCGTTGCCCAGGTTGCTGATGACGTCGGCGCCGTCCACGTTCCACCCGCTCGGGGTGAGCAGGTCGGGGGCGGTGAAGGTGACGTCGCCCACGTAGGCGTTGTTGATGGAGATGGGGAGCACGGCGCAGGCATCGGCCGCGTTGGCGCAGTTCGACTTGGTGCTGGTGGTGTCCTTCACCGTCCCGCCCTTGGTCGGGTCGGGGATGATCGAGGTGACCCAGCCGGGGATGTTGGCGTCGTAGATGCGCTGCGGGGCGGCCGGGTCGGCCGTCGTCGAGCGGATGACGTAGCGGGCGGCGAGGCGGGCGTCGGCGGCCTTGGTGCCGTTGCCGATCTTCACCTCGACCGGGCCGAGCACGCCGGCGAACTGGCCCGACACGTTGGCGCCGATGCCGAGCTCGAACGACGAGGTGTCCTGCACGAACACCTTCGGGGCGGTGCCGATGGTGGGCACGCCGTTGGCGTCCACGCTGGCCCGGGGCAGCTCCACGCCGACGGTCAGGTTGATGCGGGCGTCGTAGCCGATGGTCACCCGGCCGTCGGCGGTGACGGCGGCCATGGAGTCGGCGCTCTGGCCGAGGCTCAGGTTGAGCGGGTACGGCCCGATCTCGCTGATCTTGTTGCAGCCGCTGAGCGACTTGCGGCTGTTCGAGCAGAACCCGACCTTGAGGTCCGCGAGGAGGGCGGCGGGCTTGTCGGCCGTCTGCTTCTCGAAGCGGAAGGTCAGCAGGCCGGGCAGCTGGTCGTTGGCGATGCCGAGCGCGCTTCCCAGCTCCTTCTCCACCCGCTGCTCGAGCTGGGTGAGCGTGAGGGTCTCGTCGAGCTCGACGAGCTGGGCCAACGTGGCCTCCACCTTGGCCAGGACCGGGTCGATCTCGGCCGCGGACTTGCCGGTCAACGGGAGGCTGCGGGCGATGGCCGGGTTGGTGGTGAGGCCGGCCCGCAGCTTCTGGACCGACGTGTGGGCCGCCTTCAGGATCTGGGTGATGGTGGCCCGGGGGTTGTCCTTGTCGTAGGCGAACGGAAGCAGGCTGTCCTTGAAGTTGCCGTCGGCGATGACCTTGAGCTGGGCCGGGTCGGTGATGTCGGTCCACTCGATCCCGAGCTTGCCGGAGGCGAACGTGGCCCCCGCCAGCTTGGCGTCGGCGGTGAGACCGAACGCCGGGACCTTGCCGTTGACGGTCACCGAGAAGGGCGACTTGGTGGACGGCTTGGTCAGCTCCGACAGCGTGAGGCGGTTGTCGTCGGGCGAGGCGTCGACGGTGCCCTTCAGGTCGATGGACAGCAGCGGCTTGGTGGGGTCCTTGCGGTCGAGCAGGGTCACGGCACCGGCCGCGTTGTCGTCGGCCAGGTCGATGTCGAGCAGGGCGAGCTTGGCGCTCAGCTTGGCGTCGGCGGTGACCTTGGCGTCGGCGGTGATCTCCGGGCCGTCGGCCAGCTGGAAGAAGAACCGGTCGCCGAGCGCCAGGTCGGGCCGCAGGTCCACGCCGAGGCCGAGCTTCACGGTGAGCGCCGGGTCGATGGTGGCCTTGGTGGAGGCGGTCACGTCCACCACGCCCGTCTTGGCGAGCTGGTCACCGAAGTCCAAGGTGCCCTTGCCCACCTGCGCGGGCGGGTCGGCGTTGACGTTCAGGTCGAGCAGCAGGCGCTTGTCGACCACCCGCGGCTTGAGCTGGTCCAGGGGCACCCCGAGCGACTGCGCCAGCTTGGGCAGGAGCTCGTCGATGGTGTCGAGGTCCGGGCGCTTGGTCGGGTCGAAGTTGACCGTGGCCATCGGGTTGTTCGGGTCGGTGAGCCCGTTGTCGGTGAAGAACTTCACCAGCTTCTCGTTGGTGGACACCACCGAGGCCAGGCCCTCCTTCACGAAGGGCAGGTCCACCTGGTTGGCGTCCTGGATGTTCTTGAGGGCCGTGGTCAGCTGGGCCAGGCCGTTGACGAAGTCGGTGATGGTCACGCCCTCGAAGGCGCCCAGGTCCGACAGGTCCACGGTGGGGGCGTTGATGCCGTCGCACAGGTTGGCGTCGTCGAGCTGGACCTTGCCGATGGTGCTGGTGAAGCCCACCAGGGTGCTGGAGGCCTTCAGGTCGACCTTGGCCGAGCCGCTGGTGCAGCGGGCCTTCACCCAGTCGAGCGGCTTGCCGATCTCGGTGGCGTCGATCCGGCCGTCGCCGCTCGGGTCCTTGATGGAGTAGCCCATGGCCAGGTCGGCCTTGGCGATGCCGGTGGCCTTCAGGCCCAGGCCGCCCGAGGTGAACGAGATGGCCGGACGGTCCGGGCCCACGTTGGGGTCGGTGGCGCCGAAGTCGCCGCCCAGGTTGATCTTGATCTCGCCGTTCAGGCCGTCGTCGGGGATCGTCAGGTGGAAGCGGTCGGTCTTGGGCTTGGTGAAGTCGATGTGCAGCTTCACGGTCTGGGAGAACGTGGCCTTGCCGTCGGTCTTCTGCCCGGTGAGGCCGAGCTGGCCGGCCTTGAGCGCGAGATCGGGGTCGAGCGCCACGGAGCCCTTGACGGTGAAGGTGATGTCGTAGGTCTTCGACGGGAGCTTGGGCTGGATGTCGCCCGTCATGTCCACGTCGAGGTTGGCCACGCCGAACGCATCCACGCCGGGGTTGCCGTCGCCGTCGAGGTCGTCGAGGCGCTCGGACAGCTCGGTGATCTTGGTGTTGCCCTTGCCGATCGTGTCCTCCACGAACGGCAGGAACTTGCCGAAGAACTTGTCCCGCATGAACTTCTGGACCTCGTCGCGGGCGCCGAAGGGGAGGGCGTTGGTGACCTGGTCGAGGGCCCCGGTCTGGTCCAGGGTGGCCAGCCAGGAGCCGAGGTTGTCGCCGAGGGGGCCGGCGGCGTCGAACTGCAGCGGGGCCTTCTCGCCGCCGATGCCCAGGTACGGCACCAGGGTGTCCTCGATGCGGTCGGCGTAGCCGAACAGGTGGCCCTCGGCGTTGGGGTGGAAGGCGCCGTCGGGGCCCCGCTGGTACAGGCCGGACTCGGTGAGGGTGCGGATGTAGCGGTCCTGGGCGCAGTAGCCGTGCTTGGCGAA
>CALANQ010000172.1 GCA_937926025.1 uncultured Acidimicrobiales bacterium | reverse complement strand
TCCGGCGCGAACCGGAGATGTCGGTGCCGTAGCCGGTGTCGGCCCGCAGCCAGTGGCGCTCCTCGGTGGCGCCCCGGTCCACCACGTAGAACGGCGCGGCGAGCGGAGTCGGGGCGACGGTGGGGCTTCCGCCGTCGAGCGGCGTGGTCCGAGCCCAGGCGGTGGCGCCCTCGATGGTCCCCACCGACGGGTTCACGTACCAGCACGGGATCGTCCCCGACACGCCGCTGAGGGTGCAGTTCCGTCGCTGGGCACCGCCGGTGACCGAGATGCCGTCGACCAGCGAGATGTTGGCGAAGTCCGTGCCCGAGGTCATGGCCTGGAACTCCCGTTCGCACGACGTGCACGGGTACCCCCAGGGCGACCAGGCGGCGTAGCGGCGCTCCTGGCCGGAGAACGGGGCCCCGTGGCCGATCAGCGACGAGGACGGGTTGCAGTAGCGGGCCATCATGTGGCGGACGACGTCGGCGGACACGGTCCGGACGTCCATGCGCTCGATGGCCGTGTACGGCGCGCCGACGCCGGCCGAGTCGTACTGCCAGATGCCGATGCCGGGATGCCAGAAGGCCCGCTTGTAGGCGGTGTTCGGGTCGCGGAACGCGTAGAGCCCGTAGTTGGCGGAGGTGTTGGACGTGGTGGCGTAGGTCCCGGACCACTCGTCGTAGCGGGACAGGGTCATGGGCGAGGGGGCGGCGGATGCCGTCGTGGCCGCCGACGACTCCTTGAAGACCGGCGCCACCGCCAGGGCGGTGAGGCCGTTGGTGCTCACCGAGCAGGGCCGGGCAGCGGCCGCCGCCGAGGCCCGGATCGCGTCCCAGGGCGCTCGGCCGAAGTAGCGGGTGGTGGACCGGGTGTCCGGTGCCGGCGCGTCGTCGGCGGCGACGGGCGCCGGGGGCTCGTCGCCCGTTCCCACGGGCTGGCCGTCGGTGAAGCCGCTCGGCAGCTCCGCCGCCGGATCGTCCTGGGCATCCTGGGCGGCGACGCCCTCGCCGGTGGCGAGCACCGGCAGGATCAGGGCGGCGGCCGCCACCACGGCGGCGAGCCCGCGCCTTGCACGTCGGCCTTGGTCGGTCACGGCGTCCCCCGGGCGGCATCGGCATCCGCCTCGCCGACCAGGGTAGGCAAGGTCGACCCTCCGTGAGGGGACAACCTCTCAACGTGGTGTTCTACCTGGGCCGTTCCCGCACCAGCACCGTCACGAGCGGGGTCCGGATCGCGTCCTGGAGGTGCTCGCCCGCTGCCACGGCGGCCCCGGGCCACACGACGGACCGGTCGATCCGGGCGCCGTCGGCCACCACGGCGTCGGCCGCCACCACCGACCGGCCGCCCGACGCCGCCAGGTTGGCGCGGAGGTAGTCCGCCGGCGTCCCGCAGTCGATGAACGCCGCCCCGGTGGTCACCAGGTCCAGGCGTCCGGCCTCCCGCTCGCGGCGCCAGCTCACCTCGTACAGGCCCGAGGGGACGGCCGCGAAGCTCCCGGCGGTGGCGGCCGGGATGAGCGCCACGCCGCAGTAGCGGAGCGACCCGAAATCGCCCCGGGCGGGATCCTCCACGCACACCAGGCGGGTCCGCTCCCGGTCCCAGCCGGCCGCGACCGCGGCCAGGTCCAGCCCCTCGCCGAGCCACACGTCGGCGTTGGTGACCACCAGGTCCCGCCCGTCGATCCACGGGCGGAGCGCCCCGACGGCCCCGGCCGTGCCCAACGCCTCGGGCTCCTCCCGCGACCGGTGCACCGCCGGGGGCAGGTGCCGGTCCAACCGGTCGGCGCCGTGGTGCAGGTTGACGGCCAGCGCCGCGTCGCCCGACACCACCGGGCGGAGGCGATCCAGCGCCCGGTCCACCAGCGGCACCCCGTCCACGGGGCACAGGGCCTTGGGCCGTTCCCGGGTGAGCGGGTGCAGCCGGGTCCCGGCCCCTGCCGCCAGCACGAGGCCGGCCAGGTCCCCGGCTGGGCGCGTCACCCGACCAGTGTGCCCTGGAATCGCCATCTGACGGGTCGTCAGGGCATGCTTTGGGCCATGACCACCGTGATTCAAGGCATTGCCGGTTTGAAGGAGCTCGTCGGGACGCACCTCGGGTACTCCGACTACCTGGAGATCACCCAGGAGCGGGTGAACACGTTCGCCGAGGCCACCGGGGACCACCAGTGGATCCACGTCGACCCGGAGCGGGCCAAGGCGGAGAGCCCCTTCGGCGGCCCCATCGCCCACGGCTACCTCACCCTGTCGCTCGGCCCGGTGCTGGCCCCGCAGATCATGCGGGTCGAGGGCATCAAGATGGGCGTGAACTACGGCGCCGACAAGGTGCGCTTCCCGTCGCCCGTGCCCGTCGGCGCCAAGCTCCGCCTCGGCGCCGAGCTCACCAACGTCGAGGACATCCCCGGCAACGGCGCCCAGGTGTACATGACCTTCACGTTCGAGTGCGAGGGCGCGGCGAAGCCGTCGTGCGTCAGCGAGATCGTCTTCCGCTACTACGAGTGATGCGGCCGGTGGCGGTCACGCCACCGAGACGTTGAACAGCTGGCCGATCAGCCAGGAGATCGCCATCGCGGCGGCGCCACCGATCAGCACCCGCAGCGCCGGGCGCAGCTTGGGGGCGCCGCCGAGGTGCGCTCCCACCGCTCCCAGCGCCGCCAGCCCGATCAGGGCCGACACGATCACGGCCGGCACCCGGATGCCCGCCCCCACCACCAGCACCACCGCGATGGGCAGGAAGGCCCCGACGGAGAACGATCCGGCGGACACCACCGAGGCCTCCACGGGACGGGCGAGGCGCTCCGGGTCGATGCCCAGCTCGTCGCGGGCGTGGGCCGACAGCGCGTCGTTGCGCGTCAGTTCCTCGGCCACCCGGCGGGCCAGGTCGGCATCGAGGCCCCGCCGCTGGTAGATCCCGGCGAGCTCGGCCAGCTCGGCTCGCGGCACCGTCCGCAGCTCCTCGGCCTCGGTGGCCAGGTCGGCCAGCTCCGCGTCGCGCTGCGACGACACCGAGCTGTACTCGCCGATGGCCATCGACCCGGCCCCGGCCACGAGGGCGGCGGCGCCGGTGGCGAGCAGCATCGACCGGTCGGCGGACGCGGCCGCCACACCCACCAGCAGGCTGGCCGTCGACAGGAGCCCATCGTTCGCGCCCAGCACCCCGGCCCGCAGCCAGTTGGAGCGGTTGCCGGCGTGCTCCTCGGCGTGGTGCATCCGGCCGCCGAAGCGGCGGCTCCGCCCCAGCGAGGGGCCGAGGCGAGGCGTGCGCAGCGCGGGAGCGGGGACGTCAGGCGTCGTCGCGTCGGTGGTCATGCCCACCATCGTGCCGGGCGCGACGCCGGTTCGCCGCGCCGTTCCCGCCCCATGAGGAACCGCTGGGACGGGCCGTCAAGCACCCTGAACAGCCCCGATGGGGACCGATTTCGGGCCCGATTCGGGCCACCAGTAGCGTCCGGCCAGTGCTGACGTGGAACCTGGGCGACCTCTTCGAGGGCGTGGTCGACGCAGTCGGGGATCGGCTGGCGGTGGTCGCCGGTGCGTCGCGCCTCACCTACGCCGACCTCGATGAGCGGGCGAGCCGCCTGGCCCAGGTGTTCGCCAGCCTGGGCATCGGACCGGGCGACCACGTGGCCGTCGCGCTCCGCAACGGCAACGAGTACCTCGAGGCCATGCTGGCCGCGTTCAAGGTGCGGGCGGTTCCGATCAACGTCAACACCCGCTACACCGTCGACGAGCTGACCTACCTGATCGCCGACGCCGAGCCCCGGGCCATCGTCCACGAGCCCGACCTGGGCGAGCGCATCACCGCCGCGCTCGGCGACGGCGCCGCCATCCCGTGCCTGGTCCGTGGCGAGAAGTACGAGGCGGCGCTGGCCGCCGGTCGGCCCGACCGGCCCGACGTGGAGCGCAGCGGCGACGACCGCTACCTGCTCTACACCGGCGGCACGACGGGCCTGCCCAAGGGCGTCGTGTGGCGCCACGAGGACCTGCTGTTCGCGGCGCTGGGGGGCGGCAACCCCGGCGGGGA
>CALANQ010000171.1 GCA_937926025.1 uncultured Acidimicrobiales bacterium | reverse complement strand
TCCGTACATCGGCATCGTTCAGGTGCTCGTCGGGTTCCCCCTCCGGATGCTGTCGGCTTGGCGCTCTGGAACGGTGCCGCACGATGGGTTGGAGGTGATCGTGGACGACGCGTTCGGCGATCGGATGTCGTTCACGGTGGACCCCGAGGTGCAGCCGCTGCGCAAGGAGGGCGCCACCGTGGCGATCCTGGTCGGCGAGATCGGCATGAACGCCGTGGCCTGCCTCGAGGTCGACGGTCAGGTCCTGTGGCCGACGACCCCACCCGTGGTCCGCCCGAAGCGAGGCTGAGACGGGAGCCCATCGACGTGTACCACGGGGGTGTGGTACAACGGATCGCATGGAACGGGCGACGGCGATCGACCACATCATCGGGCTGCTCGACGGGCCCGACGAGCCCACCGCCAACACGTCGATGCGACTGCCCGACAACCTCCGCAAGGCTGCTGCCCTTGCCGTCGGGGCGCTCGACATGGCGCCGTCCACGACGCTCTTCACCGCGGAGGCGCTCCGGGCTGAGCTCGAGCACGTGGTGTTCCGGGCGGCGCTGGAGGAGCACTACGTCGAGCACCCCCACATCCGGCCCACGCTCGCCGAGCTGGCGCTGGCGATGGCCCGGGTCGACGGCTCCGACCTCGCCGACGAGCCCGAGGCGCTCGAGCGAGCCGCCGCCGCCGTGCAGCTGTGGAAGCCCGAGGCCGACGCCGACGACGTGCTGGCGTGGGCCGCTGGCGCCCGCTGGGCCACGGCATGAGCGCGGTCCTCCTCGACAACGAGGCCGTCCAGGCGCTACTCCGACCCGATCACCCGAAGCACCGCACCGTGATCGCCACCCTCGACGGGATGTCGACCCGGGCTCGGCGCCGCAAGGACCGGACCTCCAGGTGGGTCCCCACCACGGTGCGCGTCGAGGCCGGCTGGCGGCGGACCGACCCGGCCGCCACCCCCGCCAACCGGCTGCACCTCCGCGACCACGAGCTCGACCGCACGACAGCCGACCTCGCGGCCGCCTTGGTCGCCGCCCACCGGGTCAGCCCCGCCGACGCCCACCTCGGCGCGACGGTCGCGACGATCGCCTCCACGGCCCCGATGACCGGCAACGCCACCGGAGGCTCGTCGATCGTGGTCCTCACGAGCGACCCCGGCGACATCGACCGGGTGTGCCCGCCCGGGGCAGCCCGGGTCATCCGGATCTGACGGTCAGTTCCACTCGTCTTCGTCGTCGTACTCGTCGACCGGCTCCGGCGGCTCGACCGACGCCGCCGCCCGGGCCTCGGCTCGCTGCTTGCGGGTGGGGGCGGGCGGGTGCCAGTCGGCGACGGGGGCGAGCCACTCGGTGATGCGGGCGCGGAGCTCGTCGATGTTGACGTTCTTGGCGCTGCTCACCCAGAGGACGTCCTTCGGGTCCAGGAGGCACCCGGCGGCGAGGTCGCGGCGGCGCTGGTCGCGCTTGGACGGCTTGACCTTGTCGTGCTTGGTGGCCACGACCTTCACGTCGAGCTCGTGGGAACGCAGCCACGCGAGGGTCTGCTGGTCGTTCTTGGTGGGGCCGACCTCGGCGTCGACCAGGGCGACGACGGCGTGGAGGTTGGCCCGGCCGAGCAGGTAGCCGTCGATCATCTCGGGCCACTTGGCCCGGACGGCGGCGGGCGCGTTGGCGAAGCCGTAGCCGGGCAGGTCCATGACCGAGGTGCCGTCGGGCAGCTCGAACAGGTTGAGCAGCTGGGTCCGGCCCGGCGTCTTGGACACCTTGGCCAGGTTCTTGCGGTTGGCCAGCGAGTTGATCAGCGACGACTTGCCGACGTTGGACCGACCGACGATGGCGACCTCGCCCCGGGTGGGCGGCAGGTCGTCGACCCGGGTGCCGGACATGACGAAGCGCAGAGGCAGGGGCGGGACGGCGGCCATCCCCCGTTGCTAGCAGGCGGCCCCGACGACCGACCGCCTCCGCCCACCGGGGTCACCCGCCGGCGCCGACCAGGATCTGCGCCGCCAGGTCGTCCGGGCACTCTGCCTCCAGCGAGTGGCGGCGGCCGGGGAACACGTGCAAGACGTTGTCGGGCAGCAGCTCGTGGAGGCGGGCGACGCCCTTGCCCATCTGGGCGCCGTTGTCCTGGTCTCCCCACATCAGGTGGACGTGCTGGCGGATCGACGGGGCCAGGTCGAACAGGCTGCGCTCCAGCTGGTCCGCCGCCATCCCCCAGTACATGGCGAGGAAGCCCGGGGACATGACCCGTCGGTAGTAGGCGAAGGTCTCGTCGAGCTCCTGCTGGCGGCCGGGGAAGTCCGGCGAGTACCAGAAGCGGCTCTGGGTCTTGACCACGGGCCAGAACACCGGCTTGCGCAGCACCCTGGAGCCGATGACGTTGCGGGTGAGCCACGCCACCGCCCGCTTCGGCTTCCAGGCCGAGCCCGGCGCCCACAGGACCAGCCGCGGGAACCGCTCCGGGAACCGGTGGCCGAGGCGCAGCACCAGGTTCCCGCCCAGGCTGCCGCCCACCGGGATGGCCTGGTCGACGCCGAGGTGGTCGAGGAAGGCGACGAGGGTGTCCTCGTAGAAGCGCAGGTCGTACACCCGGTCCGGCTTCTCGGACTCGCCGCTGCCGGGGCAGTCGAGCACCAGCACCCGGTGCCGGCGGGCGAGGACGGTGGTGATCGGCAGGTACCCCTCGATGCGGGCGGTGTGCCCGGGGATGATCAGCAGCGGCAGCCGGCCAGTGGACCCGTCCGGCGCGTCGGACCTGTCCGGCGCGCCGGTGTCCAGGTACCGCAGGCGCATGCCGTCGACATCGATCCAGCTGACCTCCGGTGCGTCGTCCACGGGAGACAGGTTGTCAGAGCAGCCCGGTCAGGTCGTCGCCGGACCGCGCGGGGTGGGTGCCTCCGAGGGCCGGCGCGGCGCCGGGTCCACCAGCGCACGGGGACCGCCGGCGATCACCATGGGGATCTCGCTGATCGACAGCGGCCGGTAGAAGAGGAAGCCCTGCGCCCGGCGGCAGCCGAGCCGCTTGAGGGTCATGGCCTGCTCGCCGTGCTCGATGCCCTCGGCGATCATGTCGATGCCCAGGGAGTGGCCGAGGCGCACGATGGCCTCGAGCAGCACGGTGTCGGTCTCGCCGTCGGTGGTCTGGGCGAAGGCCCGGTCGATCTTGAGCACGTCGACGGGCAGCGCCCGCAGGTAGTTCAGCGACGAGTAGCCGGTGCCGAAGTCGTCGATGGCGAAGCGGATGCCCAGCGCCCGCAGCTGCTCGAGCAGCTCCAGGTGGGCGGCACCGGTCTCCACGGCGACGCTCTCGGTGATCTCCAGCACCAGCAGGTTCCCGGGGAACCCGGTGGAGGCCAGGACCCGCTTCACCTTCTCCACCAGGTAGGGGTCCTCGAGCTGGCGTCCCGACAGGTTGACGTGGAGCTCCAGGCCGGCCGGGACCTTGCCCTCGGCCCGCCAGTTGGCGGCCTGCCAGGCGGCCATCTGGAGGACGGCCATGCCGATCTCGCCGATCATCCCGGACTCCTCGGCCAGCTCGATGAACGAGTTGGGGCCGACCAGGCCGCGGTGCGGATGGTCCCAGCGCAGCAGCGCCTCCAGGGCGACGATCCGCCCGGTCACCAGGTCCACGATGGGCTGGTAGTGGCAGAAGAACTGGTTCTGGTGGAGGGCCTGGCGGAGGTCCTGGCCCAGCTCGAGGCGCTCGATGGCGGTGACCCGCATGGTCCGTTCGAACTCGCGGAACGTGGACTTGCCCGACCCCTTGGCGGCGTACAGCGCGACGTCGGCGTCCGACAGCAGGTCGGCCCCGGCGTGCCCGGAGGTGGCGTCGGCGACGGCCACGCCGACGCTGGCTCGGGTGAACACCTGGCGGCCGTCCAGCGGGAAGGCCATGTCCAGCGACTCGAGGATCCGGCGGGCCACGTGCGAGGCGTGCTCGGGGCCCTCCATCTCCTCCAGCAGGATGCCGAACTCATCGCCGCCGAGGCGGGCCACCGTGTCGCCGGGGCGCACGCACCC
>CALANQ010000170.1 GCA_937926025.1 uncultured Acidimicrobiales bacterium | reverse complement strand
GACCATGACCTACCGGTACCGGGCGCCCTCGACGCTGTTCCTGCGACTCGACTACGAGGAGATGGGCGGCAGCACCGGGATCCTGTTCTGCTTCACGCCGCTGGACCGCGAGACGTCGCGCATGGACGTGGACCTGCTGTTCGCGCACCCCGAGGGCTTCACCGACGAGCAGCTGGCGGAGCGCCTGGCGTTCGAGGTGCAGGTGGTGGGCGAGGACCTGGCCCTGCAGGACCGCTTCGAGTTCCTCGAGATGCCGCTGGACCTCACCGCCGAGATCCACACCAAGGCCGACCGCAGCGCGGTGGAGATGCGCCGCATCCTCACCGACCTCTTCGCCGCGGTGGCCGCCGCCGGCAGCAGCACCGCCGCCTGACCCGCCGCCTGAGGCGCCGCCGACCGAGCGACCGAGGCCTTACCGGAGCGTGTTGGCTTCGCCCATGCCCATGCGGGACAGGACGCTGGTCTCGATGGCGGCGACGATGTTGTAGAGCAGCAGCGTGGCGATGGTGATGAGGGCGACGGCGGCCCAGAGCTTGTCGAACTGGGCGCCGGCGTTGTACTTCTGGATCGAGCCGCCGATGCCCTTGCCGGTGGACAGCCACTCGGCCAGCAGGGCCCCGGTGACGGCGCCGGGCACCGAGACCCGGGCGGCGGCGAAGAACGACGGCAGGGCGCCGGGGATGGCCACCTTCTTCAGCGCCGTGAGGTTGCCGCCGCCGTAGACGTGGACCAGGTCGAGGCTCTGGCGGCTGGCGCGGCTGAGCCCGAACATCATCGAGGCCAGCGCGGGGAACAGCACCACGATGGTGGCGATGACGGCCACGGACGCGGTGGTGCCCCGGCCGGTGATGAGCATGATCACCGGGGCGATGGCCACGAGGGGCACGGATCGCAGGAGCAGGGCGAGGGGCATCACGCCGGACTCCACCGTCTTCGACAGCGTGAACGCCATGGACAGGCCGGCGGCCACGAGGATGCCGACGACGAAGCCGAGGGCGGCGTCGCGCATGGTCTGGTTCAGCAGCGGGAAGAGCTCGGCGCGGTGCTCGGCGGCGGTGGTGCGGGCGTCGGGCTCGGTCACGGTCATGAACCGCCAGACGTCGCCGGGGCCCTTGGCCACGTACGGCGAGATGCCGGCGTAGCTGACGATGGCCTGCCAGGCCACCAGCACGATGACCAGGGTGATGAGCGTGTAGACGGCGACGCGGCCCAGGCCCCGGAGCAGGTCCTTGGTGCGCTCGCGGTGGAGGCTGGCGTCGACCTGGTCGGCGGTCTTGCCGGCGGACTGGACCCGGTCAGGCGACGGGGTGGGAACGGTCATCGCCGGCCTCCGGCCATCCAGGGCGTCACGAGCCGGGACACCAGGCCGAGGGCGGCGTAGCCGACCATCGCGACCAGGGCGGTGAGCAGGATGACCGCCCACACGTGCACGGAGTCCAGGTTGCCCTGGAACCGGATCATCATGATGCCGACGCTGCGGTCCGTGGCCCCCATGTACTCGCCGAGCACCGCACCGAGGAACGCGGTGGGGACGGCGACCTGGAGGGCACTGAGGATGGCGGGCAGGGCAGCGATGAGCCGCACCTTGCGGAGCTGGACCCAGCGGCTGCCGCCGTACACGGAGATCACGTCGAGGCTGGCCTTGTCGGCCGCCTTGAACCCGAGCATGGCGCCCACGAGGGTGGTGAAGAAGCAGAGGAACGCGGCCAGGAAGATGGCGGTCTGCGACGGATCACCGGGCTGCTCGGCGCCGCCGAGGACCACGATGGAGATGCCGCCGACGGCCACGATCGGCAGGCAGTAGGTGACGACGCCGATCTGGAGGATGATCGGCTCGAGCTTGGGGGCGAGCAGCACCACCGACGCCAGCACCAGCGCCGCGACGTTCCCGTACACGAAGCCCCGCATCGCCTCCTCGATGGTCACCTTGAAGAACGACCAGTAGGCGTTGAACCCGTCCGAGTGGATCTGGGAGAAGACGTCGAACGGGGAGGGCACGGCGGTGTAGGACTTGCCGGCATCGGGCGCGTAGATCGTGACCGCGGCCAGCCACCAGATGAAGATGAGCGAGGCGACGCCGATCAGCGTCGCCAGCCATGCAGGCACCCGGCGGTCGCCGGTCAACGCTCCGGCTCCATCCCCCGGCCGTCGGGGCCGAAGAGGATCTCCGAGGCCCGGTCGACGAGCTCGTGGAACTCGGGGGTGCGCATCATCTGCGGGGTCCGGGGGCGGGGGAGGTCGACGGTGATGACCTCCTTGATCCGACCGGGTCGGGCGGACATGACCGCCACCACGTCGGAGAGGAAGATCGCCTCGGAGATGCCGTGGGTGACGAGCAGCGTGGTGGCCGGCTTCTCCGTCCAGATCCGCAGCAGCTCCAGGTTGAGGTTCTGGCGCGTCATGTCGTCGAGGGCGCCGAACGGCTCGTCGAGCAGCAGCACCGAGGGGCGCAGCACGAGGGCGCGGGCGATGGACACCCGCTGGCGCATGCCGCCGGAGAGCTGCGCGGGCTTGGCGCTCTCGAAGCCGGTGAGGCCGACGAGCTCGATCAGCTCGTCGACGTAGTCCTTGTCGGGCTTGGTGCCGGCCACCTCGTAGGGCAGCAGGATGTTCTTGCGGACGCTGCGCCACGGGAGCAGCGCGTGGTCCTGGAAGGCGATGCCGAGCTTGCCCGTCTTGCGGAGCTCGGCGGGTGTGTGGCCCTCGACGGTCGCGGTGCCGTGGGTGGGCGTCTCGAGCCCGGCGAGGATGCGCAGGATGGTGGACTTGCCGCACCCGGAGGGGCCGAGCAGGGCCAGGAACGAACCCTCCTCGGTGGCGAGGTGGGTGTCCTGCAGCGCCTGGACCTTGCGGCCCCGGCCGGTCGAGAACTCCTTGGAGAGGCCGTCCAGCCGGATGCCGGCGCCGACCTCGCGGTCGGCGCCGGCACCTGCGACGTCCGAGGACATCGTGGTCATCTAGGGCTGGTACTCCTTGAGCTCCGGGTTCTCCTTGTAGATCTCATCGATGATCGTGGTGTCGAAGAGATCCTCCACCTTGAGATCCCAGCCCGCCGCCTTCAGCGAGGCGATGGTCTGCTCCTGGAGCTCGTCGGTGATGGTGAACAGGCCGTTCTCCTCGGTGTCCGGGGTAGAGATGAGCTCCTTCTCGGCTTCGAGGCCCTGGGCCGTCTTGTCGGGATCGAGGGCACCGAAGGTGGCCTCCATGCCGTCGGGGCTGTCGGAGGCGGCGGCGTTGTAGACCTTGGTGATCAGGTCCACGGTGTCGTCGGTCGGCTCCTTGTAGACGTCGGTCCAGCCCTTGATCTCGGCGATGAGGAAGGCCTTCAGGAGGTCCTTGTTCTCGGCCAGGTACTGATCGGTGACGGTGTAGGTCTCGGCCACGAACGGCACGCCGTTGTCGGCGTAGGGGAGGTTGGTGACCTCGTAGCCGTCGTTCTGGACCGAGATGGACTCGTTGGTCAGGTAGGCCATGAAGCCGTCGACGTCACCCTTGGTGAGGGGGGTGGGGTCGAACTCGACCGGGACGACGGTGACGTCGGCGGGGTCGATGTCGTTGGCCTTCAGCAGGGCGGCGAACACGCTGGCGTTGGAGTCCTGCACACCGATCTTCTTGCCGATCAGGTCCTGCGGCGTCTCGATGTTGCCGCCGTCCTTCAGCGAGAGGATGGTGAACGGGTTCTTCTG
>CALANQ010000169.1 GCA_937926025.1 uncultured Acidimicrobiales bacterium | reverse complement strand
GCCGCTCTTCCGATCTTCGGCGGGGCGGGCGAGGGCCACTAGGGCGAACACGGGGATGATGGTCAGCACCCGCCCGAGCCCCCACCACTGGAACCAGACGACGGTCCCCATGACCGAGGCGAACGCCAGGTTCACGACGGTGATGGCCTTCATCCAGGGGTAGCCCCGCAGGAACACCACGACGATCGAGGCGATGACCAGCGCCGCCACCAGGTACTCCGCCAGGTGCCAGAGCCGGAACCCGTCGATCATCCCGGCGAACGGGGCGCCCAGCTGCGAGCCGCCGTCGGGTGCGGCACCGATGCGAGCGGTGACGATGGCGACCCAGGCGATGTAGGGGAGGGGCGTCACCGCCAGCGGGAGCGCCGGCCGCAGCGACCGCCGGTCCCACAGCACCCAGAGCGCGAGCCCGAACGGGACGAGCAGCATCGTCTCCCGACACAGCCCGGCGGCGGCGAACAGCGCCATCGCCGCCCACGTCTGCTTGCGGAACCAGGCGGCCAGGCCCGTGACCGTGAGCGCCAGGCCCAAGGGGTCGCCGAGGCCGGGATAGGCGATGGACGTGACGATGGCCGGGGTGGCGACGATGGCCGCCAGGTACCGGACCTGGAGGCCGAGGGCGCGCCCGAGCACGTCGACCGAGTACACCGCCCAGCCGATGGTCAGGGCCGTGAGCAGCAGCATGGTGGGCGCCAGGAGGGCCCGCTGGCCTCCGGCGGAGCCCGCGAAGAACATCCAGCCCGGCAGCGGCCGGCTGGCTCGGTAGGCCGCCTTGCCGGCGTCGCCGTGGTAGTCCCACACGGTCCGGCGCATCAGCGGATCGGCTGCCGTCTGGGCGAACGCCCGGCCGTCCATCTTGGCCACGAGCTTCTCGGCTCGGGACTGCGGCGGGTGCCCCGCCCCGCCCTCGCCGACGTTGCCCCGGAAGTCCGGCGGCATGGTCAGCAGCTGCACCAGGAAGATGCAGCCCACGCCGATGGCCACGATGAGGGCGATGCCGCGGGCGGTGGGCCCGTCGTCGCCCGCAGCGGGGTCCTGGGCGCGCGCTGGCGCGGTCGTGAGGGCCACACCTCAAGTATTCGGCAGGCGGGCGGCGGCGTTGAGGACCTCGGGACGCGGGTTCGGGCGGCCCGCGCACGAACCGCTGTTCGATCGGGCAACCTGGGACGTGGTCCAACGTCCCCCTGCCGGCACCATCCCCGACGCGCCCGGCTCCTACCAGTTCAAAGACGCCCACGGCCGGGTGATCTACGTCGGCAAGGCCAAGAGCCTGCGCTCCCGCCTGTCGAACTACTTCCAGACCAACCTGCCCCTCCGCA
This sequence comes from uncultured Acidimicrobiales bacterium, assembly GCA_937926025.1. GTDB lineage: Bacteria > Actinomycetota > Acidimicrobiia > Acidimicrobiales > Iamiaceae > Aquihabitans. Next base: position 2,225 of record CALANQ010000169.1, on the reverse strand, counting down.
CCGCCCAGATGGTGGCCACGGCGGAGACCGTCGAGTGGATCCAGGTCGGCAACGACGTCGAGGCGCTGCTGCTGGAGAACACCCTCATCAAGCGGTACAAGCCCCGCTTCAACATCCGGCTGATCGACGACAAGAGCTACCCGTTCCTGGCCGTCACCGTGTCCGACGACTGGCCCCGCCCGATGGTCATGCGGGGCGCCCGCAAGAAGGGGGTGCGGTACTTCGGGCCCTACGGGCACGCGTACGCCATCCGGGAGACGCTGGACCTGCTGCTGCGCACGTTCCCGGTGCGGACCTGCTCGGACAACAAGTTCGCTCACCACGAGCGGCTCGGGCGGCCGTGCCTGCTGTTCCACATCGAGAAGTGCTCGGGGCCGTGCGTCGGCGAGGTCGACCACGAGCAGTACCAGCGCTACGTCGACGAGCTGCTCCAGTTCCTCGACGGCGACACCGACGACGTGGTCAAGCGGCTGCAGACCGAGATGCGGGAGGCGGCCGACGAGCTGGAGTTCGAGCGGGCCGCCCGCCTCCGCGACCGGCTGGGCTCGGTGACCAAGGCCATCGAGCGCCAGCAGATGGTGGCGGACCGCAACGAGGACATCGACGTCATCGGCGTGGCCGACGACGAGCTCGAGGCCGCCGTCCAGGTGTTCCACATCCGCAAGGGCCGGGTGGTGGGCCGCAAGGGCTTCGTGATGGACAAGGTCGAGGACCTCGATCCGCACGAGCTCACCGGCCGCATCCTCGAGGGCTTCTACGACGACCCGCCCCGCATCGGCATGCCCAAGCAGGTGCTGGTGCCCCACGACCCCGACGATCTCGAGCTGTACCAGCAGTGGCTCAGCCTGGAGCGCGGCTCCGCGGTCACCATCCGGGTGCCGCAGCGGGGCGGCAAGCGCACCCTCCACGAGACCGTCACCAAGAACGCCAAGGAGGAGCTGGTCCGCCACCGGCTCAAGCGGGCGCAGGACCACAACAGCCGGGCCAAGGCCCTCAACGAGCTGCAGGACGCCCTCGGCCTGCCCGAGCCCCCGCTGCGCATCGAGTGCTACGACATGAGCCACCTCCAGGGCACCGACTACGTCGGCTCGATGGTGGTCATGGAGGACGGCCTCCCCAAGAAGTCCGAGTACCGCCGGTTCAAGATCAAGAGCGGCCAGGGCAACGACGACTTCCGAGCCATGGAGGAGGTGCTCACCCGCCGCCTCACCGCCTACCTCGCCGAGCGCGAGCGGCCGGTCAGCGAGCGGGGTCGGTTCCAGTACCCGCCCCAGCTGCTGGTGGTCGACGGCGGCAAGGGCCAGCTCGGGGTGGCCGTGAAGGTCCTCACCGAGCTCGGCCTCGACGAGGAGATCCCCGTCGCGTCGCTGGCCAAGCGGTTCGAGGAGGTCTACCTGCCCGGTCAGGCCGATCCGGTCCGCATCCCGCGCCAGTCCGAGGCGCTGTACATGCTCCAGCGCCTCCGCGACGAGTCGCACCGGTTCGCCATCACCTTCCACCGCGAGCTGCGGGGCAAGCGCATGACCACGTCGGCCCTCGACGGCATCCCCGGCCTGGGCGAGACCCGCAAGAAGCGGCTCACCAAGGAGCTCGGCGGCGTGAAGGCGGTGAAGACGGCGTCCCTGGAGACGCTCAAGGACCTGTCGTGGCTCCCCGACGCCGTGGCCGAAGCCGTCTACGACAAGCTCCACGACCCGGTCTGAGCGGTCTGACCGGTCTGATCCGGTCCGACCCGGGCTCAGGCCTGGGCGAGCCAGGGCGGGTCGAGGGCGGCGATCTCGGCGTACACGGGGCAGGCCGGGTGGTGGGCCCCGTCGATCCAGCCGGTGGACATCAGGAACTCGCCGGTGATCTCGCCGCCCGTGAAGCGGAACGTCCGCTTGAACAGCTTCACCCACTGGTCCTTCGGCAGCGGGTGGTGGGCGGCCAACCAGCCGCCGAACCCGCCGTCGGTGTCGCGCATGGCGGCGATGACCGCGGCGTTGGCGATGGCGGCGTCGACCTTCAGACGGTTGCGGATGATGCCGGCGTCGGCCAGGAGCCGGGCCCGGTCGTCCTCCCCGTAGGCCGCCACCGCGTCGACGTCGAACCCGTCGAACGCGGCGCGGAACCCGGCCTGCTTCTTGAGGATCGTCAGCCACGAGAGGCCGGCCTGGTTGATCTCCAGGACCAGCCGCTCGAACAGCACGGCCTCGTCGTACACCGGGAAGCCGCACACCTCGTCG
>CALANQ010000168.1 GCA_937926025.1 uncultured Acidimicrobiales bacterium | reverse complement strand
CAGGCACTCGGCCTGAGGCAGGACGTCGACCGGGATGGCGGCGTAGCGGGCATCGGTGTTCGGGTTGTGCTGGTTGTCCGCGGCGATGGCCGGCGGCGGCGTGTCGTAGCTGCGGCGCCAGATCTTGACCTGGTCCTCGCCGAACTGGGCGGTGGCCTCGGCCTTGTTGCGGCCGGTCAGGTCGCCGTAGTGGCGCTCGTTGAGCCGCCAGTGGCGCTGCACCGGTACCCACAGCAGGCCCATCTCGTCGAGCGCCAGGTTGGCGGTGCGGATGGCCCGGGTCTGCAGCGAGGTGTGCACCTTGTCCGGGGCGATGCCCGCCTCGGCCATCAGCGTGCCGGCCGCGGCCGCCTCGGTCCGGCCCTTGTCGGAGAGGTCGGCATCCCACCAGCCGGTGAAGAGGTTCTCGGCGTTCCAGACGCTCTGGCCGTGGCGGAGGAGGACGAGGGTCGACGTCATGGCAGGCGAGGGTAGCGGCGCGCCCCGACGGGCTCGAAGCCGACCGGAGCCCGGTGCACCTCGGTGCCCGGACCGAGCCGTCAGACGTTGCGGTTGCGCCGGAGGAGGACCTCCTGGCTGACCGAGGCGACGTGCACGCCGTCCTCGGTGAACACGTGGCCGACCGTGAGGCCGCGCGACGAGATGAGCCCGTGGCAGATCATCGCGGTGAGGTGCCACTCCTCGGCGCGGATCGGCCGGTGGAACCAGATGGCGTGGTCCAGGCTGAACGCCATGAACGGGTGCTGGTCCGGCGGGGCATCGGGGCCGGGACGGTCCGGGCGCAGGGCCACCACCGCGTCGGTCGGGTAGTCATCGGACATGTAGGCCAGCGCACAGGCGTTGAGCACGGGGTCATCGCCCAGGTCCCCGTTGATGCGCATCCACCCGCGGGAGCGGCCGGCCAGCTCCTCGACCGGGACCGTGGCCCGCTCGAACATGGAGCTCCACGAGTCCTGGTGCAGCTCGGCCGGCGGCGGCGCCTCGGGCAGCTCGGCGATCTGCACCTCGGGCGCGTCCTCGTCGACCTGGAAGCTGACCGAGACCGACAGGATGGCGCCCACCGCCTGGCGGGCGGTGACGGTGCGGGTCACGAAGGACCGGCCGTTGCGCACCCGGTCGACCTCGTAGCGGACCGGCTCGGTGTGGTCGCCGCGGCGGATGAAGTAGGCGTGCAGCGAGTGGACCCGGAACTGCGGCTCCACGGTGTGCGCCGCCGCCCGCAGCGCCTGGGCCACGATCTGGCCTCCGTAGAGCCCGCCCCAGGGGTAGCGGGGCCCGGTGCCCACCCACACGTCGGGCCCGTGCGGCTCCAGCTGCAGCATGGCCACGAAGTCGGTGGTCGGATCGCCCATGGAGGTCATCGTGCCACGTGGCGCCGAGGGTGAGCAGGTGCCGCCGGTCACCCGGCGCCCGGCTCCGTCCGCGTCGGGGAGGTGAGGCAGGTTCCACCCATGGTGGGCGTTCGAGCACGCTCCGTGCCGGAGACGTAGGCTGCGGTTGCGAGCCCGGTGATCGGTTCCCGGGGTCGGAGAGGCGGTTCGACATGGTGCAGCAGCGCGGTCCTCGGGAACCCCGTCGGTCGATGGCGGTGGGAGCGGTGGGGGCGGTGATCGTGGCCGTGCTCGTCGCCGGCCTCGCGCCCCCCGCCGGGGCGATCCCCTCGGTCCCCGAAGGGTGCACCCCCGGGGCGCCGGTGGTGGTGGGGGCGACGGCGTCGAGCCTGATCGTGAACCGGCCCCCCTGTCCGCCCCGTGAGCCCGGCAAGCCGAACCCGACCGACGTCACCTACCGGATGGAGGTGACGGCCCTGGGCGACACGACGCCCACCGCCCGCGTGGACCTGCCGAACAGCAGGGTGCAACGGGAGATCCCCGGCGCCCCCGGGATCCCGGCGCTCACCGGCGGGGTCCCCTACCGCGTCACCACCACCTCGCGGAACTACGCAGGGTCGAACACGGCGACGGCGGTC
>CALANQ010000167.1 GCA_937926025.1 uncultured Acidimicrobiales bacterium | reverse complement strand
GGGTTGGCGGTGAGCAGGACGGCGGCCTTGTCGGCCCCGAACGCCGGGTAGTTGCCCGGCGCCCCGCCGATGGTGTGCCCCTCGCCCAGCCAGGTGCAGCGGCCGAACGGGATGGTGGCCAGGGAGCTGAGCAGCTCCGCACCCGCCTGGTCCGGCATGGACCGGGCGATGGCCAGCTCGATGCGTCCGGCCCGCTCCGGGTTGTCGACGTACTGCTCCACGCCGGCCATGCGCTGGGCCGACAGGCCCGTGGTGGCGGTGACCCACACCGGCATCTCGCCGACGCGGTGGCGGGTGGCGATGAGCTCCGGGAACGCCGCCTGGCCCAGCGGCCACGCCGCCTCCTGCGGGCCCGTGCGCGCCTCGAGGTGGCTGAGCCCGGTGGCCCGCACCTCGCTCCACGCCCCCGCGCTGCGCCAGTTCCAGAACTCCCGTGACTCGATGACCTTGGCCTCCAGGGCCTGGTTGGCGTCGCGGGTCAGCTCCCAGGCCAGCCCGGTCCGGCCGCGGGCGTAGCGGGAGTAGCCGTAGAACTCGCTGCGACCGGCCCAGCCGGGGATGGCCGCCAGCACGCCTTCGGCGTCGATGATGGCGACGGCGTCGCCCTCCTCGAACCAGACCAGCGACATGGCGCGACCCAGGTCGGGGCAGCCCTCCGGGAAGCGGGTGCCGCCGGCGCCCATCCGCGGGGGCGTCCCCTCGGGAGCCTCGACGGATCGGTCCGTCGGCGCCGGCAGGTAGTTGCCCACCCAGACCGCCGATGAGGTCACCGGGGTCTGGCTGACCAGGTCCTCGAGGTACAGGTAGAGGTCGCCGTCGCCGCGCAGCAGCGAGGCTCGGCGGGTGTTGTACGGGCTGGTCTCTTGGAGCAGCAGCTCAGGCACGGGGCACTCCGGAACGCGATGGCCGGCGTCGGACGGACCGGCTCCTATCGGCCCCAGCTTGCCTCAGCTGAGGACGGCCCGGGCGACCAGGTCGGTGCCGAACGCGGTGAGGATGGCCAGGTAGAGCAGGCCGGTGGCCGCCATGACGGCGGAGTACTGGCGCTCCTTCAGGGCGGCGCGGGTCACCAGCAGGAGCCCGAGCGTGGTCACCGCGCAGGTGGCCCACATCCATCCGAGGATGCCGCCGTACTCGTCGTCGATGGTGCCGTTCAGCACGGCGATCATCCCCTCGGACAGCGGGATGAGCATCACCAGCACCTCGAAGGGCCAGATCCACTGCGTCCACCGAACCAGCTCGAGGAGCGGCCCGCGGGCCAGGCCGGGCTGCACCAGGTACCAGTGGCCGAGGAGCATGGCATCGGTGATGGCCCCGAGGAACGCCGCCCCCACCAGGATCCGGGCCACGGACAGCCAGGCGGGTGAGCCGGCGTCGATGCCGGCGGCGATGAGCCCGACCACGCCGATGGCGGGCGCGACGAGGTCGAGCGACGGCGGCATGGCGCGGCGCAGCAGAGCGAGCTAGCGCTCGTCCTTGTCGATGCCGGTCATGGCGGCCACCCGGGCGGTCCGCCGCTCCCCCCCCTCGCGCTGGCCGGCGACGCCCGCGGCCCGCCGCTGGTAGGAGACGACGAACGCGATGGCCGTGCCGATGACCACCCCAACCGCGGCCAGGTCCCGGACCGGCACCGGGTCGAGGAAGCGGCTCACCACGATGGACGCCACGGCCATGAGGCCGAACGTGATGCGCATCATCCAGCCGTACCCGATGCCCACCTCGCGCCGACGGGTGGTCACCCAGGTGAAGAACAGGCCGCCGACGGCCCACTGCAGCAGGAAGGAGGCAGCATCGAGCTCGATCATGGCGCTGTCGAGGGTACGGACCTTCGCCCGGAGGGGGCCAACCGGGGCGCTAGGTTCGCCAGATGGCCACCGACCGCCCCCACGCCCTGCTGGTCGGTTCTGCGGGCGGGCACCTGGCCCAGCTGATCCGCCTGCAGCCCTGGACCGATGGGTGCATCCGGACCTGGGTCACCTTCGACAAGCCCGACGCCCGGTCCCTGCTGGCCGACGAGGCGGTGATCTGGGCGTACCACCCCACCACGCGCAACATCCCGAACCTGCTCCGCAACACGGTGCTGGCCATCCGCCACGTGCGCCGCCTGCGCCCCGACATCGTGGTGTCCACCGGGGCGGCGGTGGCGGTGCCGTTCTTCGTGGTGGCCCGGCTCCTGCGGATCCCCACCGTGTACGTCGAGGTCTTCGACCGCATCGACTCCCCCACGCTCACGGGCCGGCTGTGCCGCCCCATCGCCACCCGCTTCTGCGTGCAGTGGCCCGAGCAGCAGGAGCACTACCCGGGCAGCGTGGTGATCGGGCCGCTCCTGTGAGCCGCGTCCTGGTCACCGTCGGCACCGACCACCACCGGTTCGACCGCCTCATCGGCTGGGTGGACCGCTGGGCGGCGGCGCATCCGGATGCCGAGGTGCTGGTGCAGCACGGCTCCGCCGATCCTCCCGCCAACGGGACCGCCGTCGTGATGCTCGGCTACGACGAGCTCGTGGCCGAGATGGGCGCGGCCGACGTGGTGATCGCCCAGGGCGGGCCGGCCACCATCATGGACGCCCGCTCCGTGGGCCAGCGGCCCATCGTCATCCCTCGGCTCGCCCGGTTCCAGGAGGTGGTGGACGACCACCAGGTGGCGTTCACCGACTGGATGGCGGCCAAGGAGCTGGTCTGGCTCGCCGCCGACGAGGCGGAGCTCCACGAGCTCATCGACGCGGCGCTGGCCGATCCCGATCGCGTGCGGATCCCGCCGGAGCGGGGCGCGTCGGCGGCCACCATCGAGGCGTTCCGAGCGGTGGTCGACCCGTTGACGGTGCGCCGGGCCGGGCAGAGGCCGTGGCGGCAGCGCCCGCCGGCGGGAGATCGGAAGAGCACACGTCTGAACTCCAGTCACTTAGGCATCTCGTAT
>CALANQ010000166.1 GCA_937926025.1 uncultured Acidimicrobiales bacterium | reverse complement strand
TGCACCGGATGCTCCTCGCCGAGGACAACAAGATCAACCAGGTGGTCGCCGTCGGCGTCCTGAAGAAGCTGGGCTACGAGGTGGACATCGTCGAAGACGGTGCCGCCGCGGTGTCCGCCTGCGCCGAGACCCAGTACGGGGCCGTCCTGATGGACGTGATGATGCCCAACGTCGATGGGTACCAGGCCACCGAGCTGATCCGCGACGGCGAGCGCAAGCGCCACCTCCGCCCGATCCCGATCATCGGCCTGAGCGCCCGCGCCATGGCCGGCGACCGGGAGATCGCGCTGAACGCCGGGATGAACGACTACCTGACGAAGCCGCTGCGCACGCCGGACCTGGTCGACGCCCTGGAGCGTTGGCTGGACGACGAGGCCGCGGACGAGGAGCTCAGCCCGGCCTGAGCCCCGGGTGGGTCAGACGGTGGTCCAGTCGCGCCCGAACCAGCGGGCGATGCGGGTCCGGCCGAACTCGACCTTGTCGGCTGCGTTGGCCTGGGAGGCGTCGTCCATGGTGCCGTGGGGTGCCTGGCCCTGGACGAACGTGACCTCCACCTTGGCCACCTCGTCGTGGCCGAACTCCAGGTAGCAGATGCCGGTGCCGTCGTAGTGGGCGGCCTCGCCGCCGGTGGCCCGGGCGATGATGGCGTCGGCCACGACCGACGCCTGGCCCTCGGCGAACACGCCGGCTTTGGGGGTGCCCACGCTGGTCACGTCGCCTACCGCGTACACGTCGGGGAACCGGGTCTCCAGGGTGAGGGAGTCCACCGGGATCCAGCCGTCGTCGGTGAGGCCGGACGCCTCGACCACCGCCGGGGCCCGGTGGGCGGGGACGCCGAGGAACAGGTCGTAGGGCATCTCCGTGCCGTCGGCGAACTCCGCCACCTTGCGCTCCGGGTCCAGGCCCCGGATAAGCGTGCCGGGGTGCCAGCCGATGCCGCGCTCGGCGAACGCCGTGAGCAGGGCCTCGGAGGCTGCAGGTGACGGCGGGATCGGGACCGGGAGCGGCATCACCAGGTCGACCGAGGACACGTCGCGGATGCCGCGCTCGGTCAGGAAGTCGTGGACGAGCAGCGCGGTCTCGCTCGGGGCGGGCGGGCACTTGAACGGCGTGGAGCACACGCCCACCACGACCCGTCCGCCCTCGAACGCGGCCAGCACGTCGGCGGTCGCGAACGCCCCGGGCACCGTGTAGAACTCGTGGCCGCCCTCGACCAGGCCGGGCGTGAGGTCGGGGTGGAGGTCGGCGCCCAGCGCCACCACGAGGATGTCGCCCTCGTAGGAGCCGGCGGTGGTCTCCACCCGCTTGGCCACCGGGTCGATGGCGGTGATCTCGGCCTGCACGAAGTCCACGCCGGGCTTCACCACGTCGGCGTACGAGTGGTGGACGGCCTCCGCGGTGGTCCGGCCGAACATGACGTCGAGCTTGGAGAACCCGAAGACGAAGCCCTCGCCCTTGTCGATGAGCACGACGTCGGCGTCGGCCCCGAACTCCTCCGACAGGCGGGTGCTCAGCTCCAGCCCGCCGAACCCTGCTCCCAAGATGATGACCCGCATGGGGCGGAACCTACTCACTCCTCGGGGGCAGCGGGACCGGGTCGCAGAACGTCATCGACGGCGGGGACCGGGGCTAGGCGAGCACCCGGCGCAGCAGTTCCAGGCGACCGGGCGTGACCGACCAGTACACCCAGCGGCCCCGCTTCTCGCCGGTGATGAGGCCGGCCTCGGCCAGGGCCTTGGTGTGGTGGCTGACGGTCGGCTGGGACTTGCCGAGGGGCTCCTGCACGTCGCACGAGCAGATCTCGCCGGCGCTGGCGATCATGGAGAAGAGCCGGAGGCGGACCGGGTCGCCGAGCGCGGCGAAGGCGCCGGCCAGCACCTCGGCCTCGTCCTCGGCCAGGGGCGCGGCGGCGATCGAGGGGCAGCACTCGGCGGACAGGAGGGGGATCGGGGTCGCGGTCATGGCGGTCGCTCCGGATGAAAAGATTGACAAGCGTCGATGCATTCGCGATGCTCGATGTATCGACGAGTCCGAATCTATCGCAGGAGGTCCCCGATGTCACGGGTCCAGCTCGCCCTCAACGTGTCCGATCTCGATGCCGCCATCGGCTTCTACTCCAAGCTGTTCGGCACCGAGCCCGCCAAGGTCCGCCCCGGCTACGCCAACTTCGCCGTCGCCGAGCCGCCGCTGAAGCTGGTGCTCATCGAGGGAGCCGGCGACCCCGGCACCCTCAACCACCTCGGGGTCGAGGTCGAGACCACCACCGACGTCCGGGCCGCCACCGCCCGGCTCCAGGACCAGGGCATGGACACCGCCACCGAGGACGAGGTGTCGTGCTGCTTCGCCGTCCAGGACAAGGTCTGGGTGGATGCGCCCGACGGCGAGCCCTGGGAGATCTACACCGTGCTGGGCGACGCCGAGCACGAGGCCGGCCAGCTGCGCACGGTGCAGCCCGGGGGCGACGCCCTCTGCTGCGGCTCGGCGCAGGAGTCCGCCGCCCGCTGCTGCTGAGCCGATGACCGCACGCCACCCCATCGCCTCCCCCTCGGTCTGGGGGCC
>CALANQ010000165.1 GCA_937926025.1 uncultured Acidimicrobiales bacterium | reverse complement strand
AAGGGCGTGCCCGACCTGGAGTCGCTGCTGGCGCTCGACCTCGACGTGGTCGACATCTGCACGCCGCCGCACCCGCACGAGGCCCAGATCATCCAGTGCCTGGAGGCGGGCGTCGACGTGGTGTGCGAGAAGCCGCTCGTCGACTCGGTGGAGGCCGTCGACCGCCTGGCCGCCGCCGAGGAGCGCACCGGCCACCGGGTGGCCCCCATCTTCCAGTACCGGTGGGGTGCCGGGTCGCAGAAGCTCAAGCGGCTGCTCGACGCCGGCATCCCCGGCCGCCTGCTGGTGGCCACCAGCGAGACCATGTGGAAGCGCGGCGACGCCTACTACGCGGTGGACTGGCGCGGCACGTGGAAGGGCGAGCGCGGCGGGGCCGTCCTCAGCCACGCCATCCACCTGCACGACCTGCTGACCTGGTTGGGCGGCGCCCCGGCCGAGGTGGTGGCGCGCACCGCCACCCGCAAGCTGGCCATCGAGGTGGAGGACTCGGCTGCTGCCATCTTCACCACCACCGACGGCGCCCTCATGACCGCCACGGTCACGCTCGGCGCCGCCACCGAGACGTCCCGCCTGCGCTTCGTGTTCGAGAACCTCACCGTGGAGTCGTCGCAGTCGCCCTACAAGCCCGGCGCCGAGCCGTGGACCTTCCACTACGCGTCGAAGGACGTGGAGCGGGAGGCCGCCGGCGTGCTCGACGGCTGGACCCCGCCGCTCAGCGGCTGGCGCGGTCAGCTGGCGGCCACCCAGGAGGCGCTGGTGTCGGGTGGCCCCCTGCCCGTCAGCCTCGACGACGCCCGCACCGCCCTCGAGGTGGTCACCGCCTGGTACCGCTCGTCGCGCACCGGCCAGCCCGAGGCCCTGCCCCTCCCTGCCGATCACCCGGACCGGGCCAGCTGGCTCCCCGAGGAACTTCGCGACTGACCGATGAGTCCGGCGGCGTGGCGGCGTCGGAAGCGGTAGACCGACCCCGTTCGCACCGCGAAGGAGACCGCCATGCCCACCCGTGATGCTGCCCCGCTGGGCGCGCCCTGCTGGATCGAGCTGTTCACCAACGACGCCGCCGCCGCCCACGCGTTCTACGGCGACCTGTTCGGCTGGAAGATCGAGGTGGCCGAGGACTTCGGCGGCTACGGCACCTTCCACCTCGACGGCGTGCCCGTCGCCGGGTGCATGGGCAACAGCGACCCGGCCCACCCGGCGGACTTCTGGACCGTGTACCTGCGCGTCGAGGACGCCGCCGCCACGCTCGATGCGGCCAAGGCGGCCGGCGGCGGGGAGATCCTCGCCCCGATGCCCATCGGCGACCTCGGCCACATGGCCCTGACGGCGGATCCGAGCGGTGCCGCCACCGGCCTGTGGCAGGCGGGGTCCTTCGGCGGCATCGGCGTGCTGAACGAGGACGGCGCCCCGGCGTGGTTCGAGCTCCACACCATGGGCTACGACGCCGTTCTGCCGTTCTACCGGGACGTGTTCGGGTGGGACATCCACACCGTCAGCGACGCCCCGGAGTTCCGGTACAGCACGCTCGGCAAGGACGAGGCCGGGCTGGCCGGGGTCATGGACGACGCCGTCCACGCGCCCGAGGGCTCCCCGTCGTTCTGGGCCACCTACATCCAGGTGGCCGATGCCGATGCCACCGCGGCGAAGGCTGCGGAGCTGGGCGGCACCGTGGAGATGCCGCCCGAGGACACGCCCTACGGCCGCCTCGCCGTCCTCTCGGACACCACCGGCAGCCGCATCCACATCCTCCAGCCCAACGCCTGATCCGCCCGGTCGTACGCTCCTCGGCATGGTCGTGGGAGAGGACGCCGAGCGGGAGGAGCTGGAGGGCTTCGCCGACTGGTTCCGGATGGTGGTCACCAACAAGGTGCGCGGCCTCCCCACCGACGAGGCCACGCGGGTGTCGACGCCCTCGGGCATGACGGCGCTGTCGGTCATCAAGCACCTCGCCTGGGTCGAGGGCTTCTGGTACGCCACCCACTTCGCCGGCGACGAGCCCGACCAGCGCGACAACGCCAGCAGCTTCACCCTCGCGCCCGACGACACCACCGAGTCCGTGATCGCCGAGTACGAGGCGGCGTGCGACCGCTCCCGCCGGATCGCCGCCGCTGCCCCGTCGCTGGACACGATGTCGACCCGTTCCCACTGGCACTTCCACCTGGTGACCCTGCGGTGGGTCCTGATCCACATGGTGGAGGAGACCGCTCGCCAACGCCGGCCACCTCGACATCCTCCGCGAGCTCACCGACGGCACCACCGGCGACTGACGCCTCGGGTCCCGGGCGTGTTGCCCAATCGCCCCCACGCGGCAACTTCGTAGGCCAGGGCGACGATCTCGTCGTACACGGCTACGAAGTTCACCGCTCGGGGGGAACGGGGGCGGGGCGGCTCGATCGCTGCGGGAGGGTGGAAGCGGCGGAGGGGCGTGGCATCCTGCGGCGGTGACGAGCGAGGGGACCGAGCCGGCGAGTCGCGGGTGGGGTGCTTCGATCGCTCCGCTGCGGCACCGCAACTACGCGCTGGTGTGGATGGCCGGCCTGGTGTCCAACGTCGGGACCTGGATGGAGACCGTGGCGGTGGGCTCGCTGATCGCCGGGGACACCGGCAAGGCGGGATGGACCAGCTTCGTGATCGCCGCCGGGTTCCTGCCGATGGGTGCCCTGGGGCCGGTGGGCGGAGCGTTCGCCGACCGGTTCGACCGGCGGCGGATGCTCATCGTCATGACCGCAGCGCAGATGGTGTGCGCGGCCGGCCTCACCCTCCTGGCGGCCACGGGCCACGCCACCCCGGCGGCGGTGACGATCCTGGTGTTCCTCGCCGGCTGCGTGGCCGGGGTCGGGTTCCCGGCGTACGCCGCGATGCTCCCGGACCTGGTGCCGAAGGAGGACCTGCTGGCCGCCATGTCCCTCAGCCAGGCCCAGTGGAACCTGGGCCGGGTGGTGGGGCCTTCGCTCGCCGGGCTCGCCATCCTCCTCGGCTCCTACACCACGGCGTTCGCGCTGAACACCGTCTCGTTCGCGGCCATGCTCATCGCCCTCCGGCTGCTCCGCCTCGAACCGCACCAGCCGTCCACGGACCAGACGCCGTTGTGGACCCGGATCCGGATCGGCGCCCGGGCCGCTCGGGCCGAGCCGGGCGTGTGGTCCGCCATCGTGATGATCTCGGTGGTGGCCATCACGGCGTCGCCGTTCATCGCCCTGATCGCCGCCATGGCCGAGGTCCGCTTCGACGGCGGCGCATCGCTGACCTCGTGGTTCACCACGGCGCAGGGGGTCGGCGCGGTGGCGGCGGCCTTCGCCGTGCCGGTGCTCGCGTCCCGCCTGGGCCGCTACCGGCTGCTGCTGGCGAGCTTCGTGCTGCTGCCGGCGGCGCTCGTGCTCTACGGCGTGGCGCCGACCCCGTGGTTCGCCGCGCTGGCGCTGGTCGGCGTGGGCGCCACGTACATGTCGGTGTTCTCGGGGATCGGCACGGTGGCCCAGCTCCGGGCCCCGGCGGAGCTCCGGGCACGGGTGCTCAGCTTCTACTTCCTGGCCCTGGGCGTGATCTATCCGATCGGCGCCGTCATCCAGGGGCAGATCGCCGACCAGATCGGCTTGGGCGTGACCACGGCGATGTCCGGGATCCTGCTCCTCACCGCCGTGGTGCTGATCCGGGTGTTCGACCCCCAGCGCATCGCGGCCCTCGACGACCAGCCCACCGGATCGGAGCCCGACGACGTCCCGGCTCGGGCCGTCGACGAGCGCCCGATCGAGCCCGTGGCGTCGATCGAGGAGATCGAGCGCCCGGAGCCGATCGAGCCGATCGAGGGCATCGAAGGCGTCGAGCCGATCGAGGGCATCGAGGGCGTCGAGACCGAACCGGCCTGACCGCTGGTGTCCGTGGTCCCAGAGGGGTGCGGGTGACCTGGCGGAGCCCGAACTGGGCGGAGCGGTCCTCGGTGAGGCGGTCTCGCTCCGGCTTCGACCTCGACGTGCCGCGAGCGGCCGCGGCGGGTGGCCGTCAGGGGTCCGGGGTGGCGAAGTCGATGTCGGCGGTGGGGACGGTGCCGGCGGTGCGGCCGGGAGCGGCCTGCTCGTCCCAGTAGAGGTTGGTGTGGGCGATGACCAGCTCCGGTGAGGGGGCGCCCCACCGGGTGAGGTCGATGGTGGTGTGGGCGTCGCCCACCAGGGTGGCGTCGTAGCCGCGCGCGAAGGCGCCGTGGAGCGTGGACCGGATGCACATGTCGGTCTGGGCGCCCGTGACGACGAGGCGCCCCACGCCCAGGCCGGCGAGGGCTGACTCCAGCGCCGTGTCCTCGAACGCGTCGCCGTAGTGCTTCTCCACGATGACCTCGCCGTCGTCGGGGGAGAGCTCCGCCACGATCTGCCAGCCGTCGGTGCCCCGGACGGTGGTGTCGTCGTCGTGCTGGACCCACACGACCGGTGTGTCGGCGTCCCGGGCGCGCTCCACCAGGGTGGCGATGTTGGCGACGACCGCGTCGCGCTGGTGGGCATCGGCCACCACCCGCGTCTGGACGTCGATGACGATGAGAGCGGTGTTGGGCCGGTTCTCGAGGGTGGTCACGGGTCCTCCTGGTGCGAGCTCGCGGTCGGTGGCTGGGTCCCACGGTACGGGTGGGGGGTGACAGCCACACGGGGCCGAGGAGCGACCGGCGACGAACGTTCACCCAACGGCCAACGACGCCTCCGCTTCCGGCCACGTGGACGCAGGGTCGGTGGTGTGCACTGGTCGGCGTGGGAGTCAGGTCCGGTGCGCTCGCGCCACCGCGCCGTGGCCTGACCTCCCAGGGACGAACAGACCGGGGACCGACCGGAGCGGCAACGTGCGACTGCTGGTGACCAACGACGACGGCATCGGATCCGAGGGCATCGCGGTGCTCGCCCGGCACCTCGATGCGGCCGGCCACGAGGTGGTGATCGTCGCCCCGGACCGCAACTACAGCGGCAGCGGGGCGGCCCTCGGGGACCTGAAGCCGGACTCCTCGCTGCCGGTGGAGCAGGTGGCCATCGACGGGCTCGCCCACATCGAGTCCTGGGCCCTGGCCGGGCCGCCCGCGCTGACCGTGGTCGCCGCTCGCCTCGGCGCGTTCGGGCCGCCACCGGACCTGGTGGTGTCGGGCATCAACGCCGGGCTCAATACCGGCCGGTCGATCCTGCACTCGGGCACCGTGGGCGCCGCGCTCACCGGGCAGAACTTCGGGCTCTCGGGCCTGGCGGTCAGCGTGGACAGCGGCGAGCAGTGGCACTGGGACACGGCGGCCATCATCGCCGCCAGCCTGATCGACCAGGTCGCCGGCGGTCCGCCCCGCTCGGTGATCAACCTCAACGTCCCGGCTCGTCGGCTGGTCGACGTGGAGGGGATCCGCTGGGCCCGGCTCGCCGGGTTCGGGGCCGTGCGGGCCGCCATGGCGACCCGCGTCGGCGACGAGGTCCAGTTCGAGCTCTCGGGCGGGCACCAGCCCGACCCGGACTCGGACCAGGGCACCGTCGAGGCGGGCTGGGCCTCGGTCACCACCCTCATCGGCATCGCCGAGGCCTGGCCCGCCCCGAGGGTCGACGACGGCCCCGACCACGACGGGTTCGCCATCGAGCTGGACGTGGCGCCCGGTGCCCCGCTGCACCCCGTGCACCGCATCCCCGACGCCTCGGACCACCGGTCCCTGCGTCGGCCCGTGCCCAGCGCCTGACCGGCCCGCGGCCCGGACCGAGCCCGGACCGGGCCTCGCCCGCACCTGCCGTCTGCACCACGCGACGCCGGTCGCAAGGGTTCGCCACCTGTTGATCCCCCGGGTGGGGTGCGGCCACCTGCGGGTCAACTGGGGCTGGTGGAGTTCGTGGCATGCGGTCGACGTCTCTGGACGCCCACCTCACGCCTGCCCGATGCCTCGCCGGCATCGGTGCCCTCTCGGCGGTCAGCGCCGCCGGGACGGTCTCGGCACCCGCGTTGCTCGGTCAGCCGCTGGCGCTGGTGCTGCTCAGCCCCCGCCTGCCGTTCCTGGCGCTGGCCGGGGCCTCCGTGCGCCCTGGCCTGCTCATCCCGTGCGTCGCCCTGCGGCTGTGCGCGGGCGACGTGTTCCACTTCCGGCTGGGTCGCAGCGGGGGCGACACGATCGTCGGCCGCCGTCTGAAGGCCAACCGGTTGACGGCGCACCGGTGGGCGGTGGCGGTGAAGCAGCGCGTGGCGCGGCACGAGGTCCTGGCCCGGCACTCGATCATCGTCGGCATCCTGGTGCGGCCGATCGGGCGGCACCTGTTCCTGGCCGGGGCCAGCGGGGCGTGCCCGCGCCGGGTCGCGGTGGCCGACGTGGTGGGCACCCTCGCCTACGTGGTGGCCGTCGTCATGGTCGGCCACGCGCTCGCGATCGGCTGAGGGGAGGGTTGCCGTCGGCCGGTCCGGGGGCGAAGCTCGGGGCATGGCCGCACCGCTGTTCGTCTCCTGCTCGCGCACCTACCCGGTCCCGTTCGAGCAGGCGTACCCGCTCACCATCACCTGGCCGCTCGAGGAGCTGTTCCACCAGCGGTTCGGGCCGATCCCGCCCATCACCGGGACGGACCAGGACGGGGAGTGGGGCACCGTCGGCCAGGTGCGCACCATCCACCTGAGCGACGGCGGCTCGATGCAGGAACGGCTGGTGCGCGCCGACGACCCCGAGGAGTTCGGCTACGAGATCACCGGCATCACCGGTCCCATGGCGCCGCTGGCGGAGCGCATCGAGGGGTCGTGGGCCTTCGAGCCGGTCGGTTCGGGCTGCCGGATCACGTGGTCGTGGACCATCCACCCGAAGTCGTCGGCGTCGGCGGTGGCCCTGCCGGTCTTCGGGCGGATCTGGAAGGCCTACGCCCGCCGGGCGCTGGACCACCTCGAGGTCCTCCTGCTCAGCAAGCTCGGCTGACGTTCGCCGGTTGCCGGTTGCCGTTCGCCGTTCGCCGTTCGCCGTTCGCCGTTCGCCGCCCACCCCGTTCCCGAACTTCGTAGGCGAGAGCGACCGTCCGGTCGTGCTGACCTACGAAGTTCGGCCTCGGGGGCCGTCGGGTCGGACTAGGGGAGCGGCTCGTCGGGGGCGGTGCCGGTCTCGAGGAGGGTCTTGAGCGCGGCCAGCACGATCG
>CALANQ010000164.1 GCA_937926025.1 uncultured Acidimicrobiales bacterium | reverse complement strand
GCTCACCAAGGACTTCGGCCCGATCCCCGTCGAGGAGACCCGCCTGCTGCTCGGCCTCAACGCCGTGCGCTGCTACGACCTGGACCTCGACGCCCTCACCACCCTCGCCGCGGACATCGGCCCCACGCCCGAGCAGCTCGGCCAGGACCTGAGCCTCCGAACCCCGCCGAACGCCATCCGCGAGGCCCGGTTCTGGTTCGACGACTACGGGATCGACTGGCCCGAGTGAGCCGGAGCCCGTTCCGACCAGACACCGCCGTGGACTAGGGGGACCGATGAGCGAAGCAACCACCCAGACCGGCCCGCCGCTCGAGCTCGACGGCGCCGTCGCCGTCGTCACCGGAGGCGCCAGCGTGGTGATCGCGGACGTCGAGCAGGCGGCGCTCGACGCCGCCGTCGACGAGCTGGGCGCGCTCGGCCCGGTGTCGGGCCACCGCACCGACATCACCGACGAGCGCTCGGTCGCGGACCTGGCGGACCGCGTGTACGGCGACCACGGCCGGTGCAACCTGCTGTTCAACAACGCCGGCGGCACCTCCGGGGGCGGCGGCAAGCCGTGGCAGCAGGAGCCGAACGACTGGCGCTGGTGCTTCGGCGTGAACGTCTTCGGCACGGCGATCTGCACCTCGGCGTTCGTCCCCCGGATGATCGAGGGCGGCGAGCCCGGCCAGATCGTCAACACGTCCTCGGGCGACGGCGGCTTCGCACCGGTGCCGACGGCCTCGGTCTACGCCGCCTCGAAGGCGGCGGTGAGCTGCTTCACCGAGGCCCTCCACCACAACCTCGTGTCCGAGGGCACGGCGCTGCGGGCATCGGTCTTCTACCCGCCGGGCGGCCTCCTGCGCACCGGCCTGTTCACCGCCAGCCGCAACCGGCCCGCCGAGCTGGCCCGCGTCGGCGACGCCACCGGGCGCACCAGCATGACGTTCGACCAGATGAAGACCTGGCTCGGCAACGCCGGCCACGACGTCACCGAGGCCGACCTCGACGAGCTCGGCGCCTTCGCCGTGGACGGGGCCGCCCAGCGCCGGTTCATCATCGGCCGCAACCTCGACTCGACCGCCGACCTCCTCCACCGCCGTGCCGACGCCATCGGCCGCGGCGAGGTCCCGCCCCACCACCGGCTCGGGGAGTGACGGTGACGGACTTCCAGCTCCGGATCGGCGGCGAGCGCGTCGCCGGGGCCGCCGGCACCTACCCGATCACCAACCCGGCCACGGAGGAGGTGATGGCGGAGGCGCCGCAGGCCACCGCCGACCAGGCCGCGGACGCGGCCCAGGCGGCCCGGGACGCGTTCGACGGCTGGTCGCGCACCGCACCCGAGGAGCGGGCGGCGCTGCTCGACCGCGTCGCCGACCTCATCGAGCGCGACACCGCCGAGCTGGTCGAGCTCACCATCGACGAGACCGGTGGCACCCGCCGGACGGTCGAGACCATCCAGGTCCCCCATGCCGCCGCCCGGTTCCGCCGCTACGCACGCGGCGCGCTGGAGGCGACCGTCGACCCGCTGCCGCCGAGCGTGACCGCAGCGGGAGCGCTGGGCCCGGCGTCGGTCACCAACGCCTACGCCCAGCGCCTGCCCGTCGGCGTCGTCACCGCCATCACCTCGTACAACTTCCCGCTGGTCAACATGGCCGGCAAGCTCGGCCCTGCCCTCGCCGCCGGCAACACCGTGGTGGTCAAGCCGGCCCCGCAGGACCCCCTCGGTGTCCTGCGCCTGGTCGACCTGTGCCACGAGGCCGGCTTCCCGCCGGGCGTCGTCAACTCGATCACCACCACCGAGACCGCACCCGCCGAGGCGCTCACCACCGACCGCAACGTCGACATGGTCAGCTTCACCGGCTCCACGGTCGTGGGCCAGCGCATCGCGCAGGCCGGCGGCGCCACGATGAAGCGGCTGCTGCTCGAGCTGGGCGGCAAGGGGGCGTGCATCGTCTTCGACGACGCCGACCTGAGCGCGGCCTCCAGCGCCATCGCCTCGGTGTGGGGGTTCCACGCCGGCCAGATCTGCACCGCCCCCACCCGGGTCATCGCCCACCGCAGCATCCACGACCAGCTGGTCGAGAGCCTCACCGCCATCCCGGCGTTCCTCTCGGTCGGTGACCCGCGGGACCCCGGCACGCTGGTGGGCCCGCTCGTGAGCAGCGTCCAGCGCGACCGGGTCCTCGGCCACATCCGGGGTGGGCTCGACGCCGGGGCCACGCTGGCCGCCGGCGGCGACACCCCGGACCGCACCGGCTTCTTCGTGAACCCGACGCTGTTCACGGGGTGCACCAACGAGATGCCCATCAGCCGCGAGGAGATCTTCGGCCCGGTCGTCGTGGTGATCCCGTTCGACGACGAGGACGAGGCCGTGGCCATCGCCAACGACAGCGACTACGGGCTCTACGGGTACCTGTTCACCAACACGGCGCGGGCGCACGCCCTGGCACCCCGCCTGCGCTGCGGCAACGTCGGCATCAACACCCTGGCCCGCAACCCCGAGACCCCGTTCGGCGGGTTCAAGCAGAGCGGCATCGGCCGCGACGGCGGCAGCTACGGCCTCGCCGCCTACAGCGAGCTGCAGTCCGTGGTCTGGCCGAGCTGACGACGAGGAGATCGCCGTGACCAGCACCCCTCCCCCGGTCGCGTTCGACCCGTTCGAGCCCGGCTTCGACGCCTGGCCCTACGACCAGTACGCCCGGCTGCGGGAGCAGGACCCGGTGCACTGGTCCGAGCTGCTCTGCGGCTGGATCGTGTCGCGCTACGACGACGTGTCGGCGATCCTGCGGGACCGCACCATGTCGAGCGACCTGAACAACGCCAGTTCCTCCACCGTCGTCGACCTGCTGCGCTCTCGCACCCGCGAGCACGACGGGGCCATGACCGTGGTCCTGCTCGACGACCCCGAGCACGCCCGCCTGCGCAAGCTCATCCAGGCGCCGTTCACGGTCCGCAACGTCGACAGGATCCGCGACTCGATCCACCGGCGCGTCGACGCGGCGGTCGGGTCGGTGGAACCGCACGGGTCGATGGAGCTGATCGGCGAGCTGGCCTACCCGCTGCCCGTCTCGGTCTTCTGCGAGATGCTCGGCATCCCCGACGAGGCCGGCCCGAAGTTCCACGGCTGGACCTCGGCCGTCGCCCGCAGCCTCGACCTGGTCATCTCCCAGGAGGAGTACGAGGCCTGCATGGTCGAGGTCCGGGAGATGGAGGCGTACCTGGGCGAGCTCGCGGACCAGAAGGCGGAGCAGCCGGCCGACGACATCCTGAGCTCGATGCTGGCGGCCGAGGTCGACGGCGTCGGGTTCACGCGCGACGAGCTCATCGTCAACCTGGTCACCCTCTACGTCGCCGGCCACGAGCCGACGACCGCGCTCATCGGCAACGGGATGGCGCACCTCCTGGCCCGACCGGAGCTGCTGGCTGCGCTCCAGGCCGACCCGTCGCTGGTCCCGGCCGCCGTCCACGAGCTGCTGCGGTTCGACGGCCCCAACCAGTTCGTCCGCCGCATCGCCCTCGCGCCCACCACCTTCGCCGGCGCCGACGGCCCGGTCGAGGTCCAGCCCGGCGACGTGATCTACGTGGCCATCGGGGCCGCCAACCACGACCCGCGCCGCTTCGGCCCCGACGCCGGCGAGCTGCGGCTCGACCGCCCCGACGCCAACGCCCACGTCCAGTTCGGCGGTGGCGTCCACCCCTGCCTGGGGGCGCTCCTGGCGCGCATGCAGGCCGAGATCACCCTCACCGCGCTGCTCGGCAGGCTGCCCGGCATCGCTCCCGGGGGCGAGGTGAAGTGGTCCGGCCGCACGACGCTGCGCAGCGTCTCCGCGGTCCCGATCACCTGGCGCACCTAGGAGAGCCGGAGGCCCGGTCAGCGGATGGCCATGCCGGGGATCCGGTCCCGGATGGCGTCCATGGCAGCCTCATCGGACACGCCCTGGAAGTCGTATCGAGGTGTGTAGGGCGCGCCGAGGGCCACGACGTCCTCATCGGTGAGGTCGACCTCGAGCGAGGCCACGGCGTCGTCGATCTGGGCGATCGAGCCGGCACCGACGAGCGGCGCCGTGACCACGGGCTGGCGGTGCAGCCAGGCCAGCGCGATCGCGGCACGGCTCACGCCGTGGGTGTCGGCCACCCGGCCGACGGCCTCGGTGATCGCCCGGTTGGAGGCCTCTTCGGCCGGCGAGTAGAGCAGGTCGGCGAAGGCGCCGTCGGTCTCGGACCGGGCGGTCGCCGGTGCATCCCAGGGCCGTGCGAGCCGACCTCGGGCCAGCGGGCTCCACACGATGGTGCCGACCCCCTCGTCGAGGCAGAGCGGGATCATCTCGCGCTCCTCTTCGCGGGCCAGCAGGTTGTAGTGGTCCTGCACGGTCACGAACCGGGCCCACCCGTGCTGGCGCTGGAGGTGCAGCGCCTTCGCGAACTCCCAGGCGAACATCGACGACGCTCCGAGGTACCGGACCTTGCCCGCCGTGACCAGATCGCTCAGCGCTTCGAGGGTCTCCTCCAGGGGCGTGGCGTGGTCGTTGCGGTGCACCTGGTAGAGGTCGATGTAGTCGGTGCCGAGCCGGCGCAGCGAGTGCTCGACCTCGGTCATGATCGCCTTGCGGGACAGGCCGCGTCCGTTGGGCCCCGACCGCATCGGATGGCGCAGCTTGGTGGCGATGACGATCTCGTCCCGGTTGGCGAAGTCGCGCAACGCCCGTCCGAGGATCTCCTCGCTGGACCCGTTCGAGTACATGTTCGCCGTATCGAAGAAGTTGATACCGATGTCGAGAGCGTGGCGGATGAGCGGGCGGGCCTCGCCCTCGCCCAGTGACCAGACGGGATGCCCTCGTTCCGGTTCGCCGTAGGTCATGGCGCCGATGGCGATGGGCGACACATCGAGGCCGGTGGTGCCGAGCTTGCGGTACTGCATGGAGACTCCTAGCTTTTTCCGGAGAGGTCTCCGATTACCGTAACGGAGACCTCTCCGCTTGACAACGGGAGATCCCATGGTCCGCGCCGACGCCCGAGACAACCGAGCCCGCATCCTCGACACCGCCCGGGCGGCACTGGCCGAGGACGGCGCCACCTCGATGAACAAGATCGCCCAAGCGGCAGGCGTCGGCCCCGGGACCCTCTATCGCCACTTCCCCACCCGAGAGGATCTGGTGCTGGCCGTGTACCAGGACGAGGTCGACCGCCTCGTGGGCACGGTCCCCGTCCTGCTGGCCGATCACCAGCCCCTCGAGGCGCTGCGGCGCTGGACCACCGAGTTGGTGGAGGCGATGCGCAAGAAGCATGGGCTGGGCGCAGCCATCAGCCCGGACGCCTACCAGCAGGCCGCCGAGCGCTCCTACGGGCCGGTCATCGGTGCCATCACCGAGCTCATGGATGCCGGCAAGGCCGATGGCACCATCCGCGCCGACGCCGACCCCGGCGACTTCCTGCAATTCACCGCCGCGCTCTGGCGGGCGGCTCCCGGCCCCGAAGACCGGTCCCCTCGGATGCTGGCCTTGCTGCTCGACGCGCTCTCCGTCTGACAGATGCTCGAGCCATCGAGACAACCGAACGGCGGGAAAATGTGCGGTTGACTTTTGCTATAGCAAATGTACTATCGCTTCCGTGCCGGATCGCCTGCCGCAACTCACCAGCCCGACGCTCGCCGACCAGGCGTACGACGCCCTGCGCGACGCCATCATCTCGGGCGACCTCGCCCCGCGGGAGAAGATCACCGAGCGCGGCCTCGCCGACCGCCTGGCCATCAGCCCCACCCCGGTGCGCGAGGCGCTGCGCCGGCTGGAGCAGGACCACCTGATCGAGCGGCTGGGACCGCGATCGGTCCAGGTCACCGAGCTCGACGACGGCACGGCCGGCGAGATCCGTCTGGTGGAGGGCACGCTGCGCGCCCTCGCCGCCCGCCTGGCCGCCACCAACGCCACCGACGCCCAGCTGGCGCACATCGAGCAGCTGCTCGACCAGGGCGACGCCGCCCTCGCCGAGCTCCGCGCCGCCAAGGCCAGCGGCGAACCGCTGCGGCCCACCGATCTCGCACCCGTCCTCCAGGCCACGCGGGAGTTCCACCTCGCCATCAACGAGGCCTCCAACAACCTCGTGCTGCTGCGCCTGCTCAAGCTGGTCGACGCGTTCAGCCTCACCCAGCGGCTGCGCAACCTCGACGGCGAGCTGCGCGTCGGGCACGAGGCGTACGAGCGGGTGCTCCATCGCTACGACGAGCACCGCGTCATCTTCGACGCGGTGCGCAGCGGCGACGGCGAGCGGGCCGAGCAGCTCATGCTCGGCCACGCCGCACGCGACGCACTGGTCAACGGCTGAGGGACCGGGGCCTCGCGCCCCGGCAGCCGGTGGCCGAACCACCACCACCAACCACAGGGGAAGCAGTGAAGACACGCACGGGGATCTGGGCTGCGCTGTTCGCAGCCGCAACGATGCTGGCCGTCCCGGCCTGCGGCCTGGGGGCCGAGTCGGGCTCCGACGCCGGCACCACCACCACGAAGGCCGGCGCCACCACGGAGCCGGCGAAGCCGATCGACATCGACGCCGCCATCGAGGCCAGCCGCGACGAGGGGAAGCTCGTGGTCTACGGCAACCCGAACTCGGACCAGTGGGAGCCGGTGCTTGCGGCGTTCCACGAGGAGTACCCGTGGATCGACGTCGAGACGTTCGACCTCGGCGGCGCCGAGGCGTTCCAGCGGTTCCTCACCGAGGAGGCCACCGGCAGCGCCACGGCCGACGTGATCGTGAACACCGACGGCGCCGGGTGGCTGGACCTCATCCAGCGCGGGAAGGTCGTCGACTACATCGACCCGGAGCTCGCCGACCTGCCTGACTTCGCAGTGGCCGCCCCCGGCGTGTTCGCCATGTCGGTGGACCCGCTCATCGGCATCTTCAACACCAAGGCCCTGCCCGAGGACGAGCAGCCCGAGACGCTCGAGGACCTGGCGGCCATGGCCGACGACCTCGATGGCAAGATCGGCACCGTCGACGTGGAGAACGGCCAGGTCGGGCTGGGCACCTACGGCTACACGGAGGAGCGGGCCGATGCCTGGGACGTGCTCGACGAGATCGGCCCGCACACCAAGGTCGAGGACGGCTCGGGCGCCCTCCTCAGCAAGCTCCAGAGCGGCGAGTACGTGGCCGCCTTCATGGCGTCGGGCTCCATCCGGGCCCTGATCGACGGCACCGACACCGGCCAGGTCCTGAACTACCGGTACCTCACCGACGCCACCGTGCTCCCCACCCGGGGCATGGGCGTCACCACCGCGGCGAAGGCGCCGAACTCGGCCAAGGTCTTCGTGCACTTCCTGCTGACGAAGCAGGGCCAGACGGCCGGGTGCGCCGGCGGCTTCACGCCGTACCGCGACGACGTCGAGTGCGACCAGAGCCTGGCGGCCATCGAGGACACGGTGGGCGACGGCAACGCCCTGGTCGTCGGCTACCCGGAGGACCTGGTCACGGGCCTCCCCGAGATGCGCGACCGGTGGAACGAGGCGTTCGGCCGATGACCGCCGCCACCGCCCTGCCGACGGGGCGGCTCAAGCACAGCTGGCTCCCGGCGTGGGTCACCCAGTACCTGCTGTGGGCGGGAGGGCTGATCCTCATCGTCGGGCCGATCATCCCGGTGGTGTGGGCGTCGCTCTGGTCGACGCCCCTGTACGAGGCGGGCGGCTCGCTCACCCTCGCCAACTACCAGGACCTGCTCACGGACCCGGCCTGGTGGGAGGCGGTGCGCAACAGCGTCGTGTTCGCCGTGCTCACCACCATCGGGTCCGTGGCGCTCGGCACGGCGATGGCGGTGCTGTTCACCCGGACCGACCTGCCCGCGCGCCGCTTCTTCAGCAGCGCGCTGCTGGTGCCGGTGATCATCCCCGGCCTGCCGCTGCTCCTCGGGTGGACGGCGATGTACGCGCCGGCGGGCTACGTCACGCGCTGGATCGACGAGCACACGCCGCTGCCGATCTTCTGGGACCTGTACTCGGTGCCCGGGATGGCGCTGGTGTCGATCGGCATCGCCGCACCGGTCGTCTACCTGCTGGCACGGGGCGCGCTCGCCTCGCAGGACGCCTCGCTGGAGATGGCCGCCCGCAGCGCCGGCGCCTCGCCGCTTCGGACCCTGCGCACGGTCACAATCCCGCTGGTCCGCCCGGCGCTGCTCAACTCGTCGATGATCGTGTTCGCCCTGTCGCTCGAGGTGCTGGGCCTCCCCCTCATCCTCGGGACGTCGAACGACATCCAGTTCGTGTCGACGTACCTCTACGACAACTGGCTGAACGTGGTGCCGTCGCAGCAGGGCCTGGTGTCGGCCGGTGCGGTGGTGCTGCTCGCCACCGTCACGGTGCTGCTGCTGATCCGCAACCGCCTCACCGGCGACGTGGCCCGGTTCCACACGGTCGGTGGCAAGACCACGTCGGCCGCCACCGTGAAGCTCGGCGGCGCCCGGTGGCCGCTGTTCGCCGCCACCGCTGCCTACTTCACCGCCGTCATCGTGATCCCGCTGGGCGGCCTCCTGCTCACCGCCTTCACCACCATCCTCACGCCCTCCATCGATCCGTGGACGGTGCTGTCCACCACCCACTTCCAGAAGGTGGTCGACGACCCGGTCTTCAGCCGGTCCATCACCAACAGCCTGACCATCGCCATCGTCGGCGGGGCCCTGGCCACCGTGGCCATCGCCGCCCTGGCCATCGTGGCGCACCGGTCGTCGTTCCGGCACCGGACCTCGCTGCAGTACGCCATGGTCTACCCACGGGCGATGCCGGGCCTGGTCACGGGCATGGCGTTCTTCTGGTCGTTCGTCATCCTCGACCCGAGCGGCGCGATCCGGGCCTCGCTGTGGGGCATCGGCATCGCCTTCGCGGTGCGCAGCCTGGCCCTCGGCTACAGCGCCTTCTACCCGCAGCTCGCCTCGCTGGGCGAGGACCTGGACCGGGCGGCCCGCACCTCGGGCGCGGACTGGTGGACCGCCGTGAAGACCGTGCTGTTCAAGCTGCTCCGCCCGGCGATGGGCGTGTCGTTCGTCCTGCTGTTCGTCGCCATGCTCAGCGACTACGACCCCGCCGTCTTCCTGGTCACCCCCGGCACCGAGGTCATGGGCCTCACGATGCTGAAGCTCTGGATCGCCGGATCCGCCGGGCCTGTCGCCGCCCTCGGCGTCATCCAGGTGGCCATCACCCTCGTCGTCCTCGGCTTCGGCCGCCTGCTGTTCGGAGTGCGTCCCGGTGCCTGACCTCCAGATCTCCGGCCTGACCAAGGCCTTCGACGACAACGTCGCCCTCGACGACGTGGCGATCCACGGCAAGGACGGCGAGCTCCTCACCCTGCTCGGCCCGAGCGGCTGCGGGAAGTCCACCACCCTCTGGTCCATCGCCGGCCTCCACGACCCGGACCGCGGCCGCATCAGCGTCGGCGACGCCGTGCTCTTCGACCGCGAGCAGGGCATCGACCTCCCTCCCGAGGCCCGGGAGTGCGGCGTGGTCTTCCAGTCGTACGCGGTGTGGCCGAACATGACCGTCGCCGACAACGTCGGGTACCCGCTGAAGCTCCGCCGGGTGAAGGGGGCCGAGCGTGCCGATCGGGTGCGCGAGGTCCTCGACCTGGTGGAGCTCGGCGACCTGGCGGAGCGCTACCCGCACCAGCTGTCGGGCGGTCAGCAGCAGCGCGTCGCCCTCGGCCGCGCCCTGGCGTTCCCGCCCCGGCTCCTGCTGCTGGACGAGCCGTTCTCCAACCTGGACGCCAAGCTCCGCGAGCGGGCCCGCACCTGGCTGCGCGACCTGCAGCGCGAGATCGGGATCACCACCGTCTTCGTCGCCCACGATCAGGACGAGGCCCTCTCCATGAGCGACCGGATCGTCGTGATGGACCACGGCGTGGTCCGCCAGGTGGGAACCCCCGAGGAGATCTACGACGCCCCCGCCGACCTGTTCGTCGCCGACTTCATCGGCACCATCAACCTCCTGGAAGGACACGTGCTCCGCCCCAACCGAACCCACGTCGAGGTGGCCGTCCCCGGCATCTCGGACCCGCTCCTGGCGGCCCCCACCCAGCCGCTGGCCGCCGACGCCCCGGTCACCCTGGCGGTGCGCCCGGAGACGATCGTCATCGACCCGGCCCCGGACCAGGCCGGCCTGAACCGCGTCGACGCCACCGTGGTGGACCGCTCCTACCTGGGCGACCACGTCCGCTACCGGCTCCAGGCGGGCAGCGTCACGCTCACGGTCCAGACCTCGCAGACCATCGTCGGGTCCACGGTCGCCCTCGGTCTGCCGATCGACCGCACCCTCGCCTACGCCGGAGGCGGGGACCGTGGCTGACGCGAAGGTGCTGGTGCCCGCCGGGATGCTCGGCGCCGGCTTCACCGAGCAATCGATCCGCAACGGCATCGCGCTGGGTGCGGATGCCATCGCCATCGACGGCGGCTCGACGGACTCGGGGCCGTACTACCTCGGCTCGGCCTCGCCGAAGATGCCGCCCGAGGCCATCGCCGCGGATCTCCGGCTGATGATCGTGCACGGCATGGCCGCCGGCATCCCGGTCATCGTCGGCTCGGCCGGCACCAGCGGCACCGATGCCGGGGTTGACTGGGTGGCCGGCATCGTCGAGCAGATCGCCGCCGAGGAGGGCCTGGTGCTGCGGCTGGCCCGCATCTACAGCGAGCTGTCGGCCGACGTCCTCGGCCCGGTCCTCGACGCCGGCGGCATCCGGCCGCTCCCGCCCGCAGGAGACCTGACCCGGGCCACGCTCGACCGCTGCGAGCACATCGTCGGGCTGCTCGGCGCCGAGCCGTTCGGTGCCGCGCTGGAGGCGGGAGCCGACGTGATCGTCGCCGGTCGCGCCACGGACACCGCGGTGATCGCCGCCTACCCCCTGCTCCACGGGTGCCCGCCCGGACCCAGCTGGCACGCGGCCAAGACCGCCGAGTGCGGGGGCCAGTGCACCACCAACCCGCGTGGCGGCGGCGTCCTCGTCGCCATCGACGACGACGGGTTCACGGTGGTGCCGCTCGAGGACGACTCGGCCTGCACCCCCATGTCGGTCGCCGCCCACATGATCTACGAGAACGCCGACCCCAACGTGATGCGGGAGCCGTCCGGCACGCTGGACGTCACCGACGCCCGCTACGAGGCCCTCGACCACCGTCGGGTCCGGGTCACCGGCTCCACGTTCACCCCGCAGCCGTACACCACCAAGCTGGAGGGCTCGGGCATCGTCGGCTACCAGTCGATCGCCCTCGCCGGCATCAAGGACGAGGAGGTCCTGGCCGACATCGGCACCTGGGCGGACTCGCTGCGGGACTACGTGGCCTTCAAGGCCGAGGACCTGCTGGGGCTCACCGCGGACGAGGCCCACATCGAGGTGCGCTGCTACGGCTGGAACGCCGTGCTGGGCGACATCGACCCCGACACGGGGCCGCCCCGCGAGGTGGGGGCGGTCCTCATCGTCACGGCCGCGGACCCGGCCACCGCCACCAAGGGGGTGACGCTGGCCAACCCGTACCTGCTGCACATGCCGCTGCCGGACATGGACCACCTGCCGAGCTTCGCCTTCCTCTCCTCCCCCGCCGAGATCCCGCGGGGACCGCTCTACGAGTTCCTGCTGCAGCACGTGGTGGCGGCCGAACAGGCCGGGAACCTGGCCCGCACCGAGATCACGGAGGTCGGCCGATGAGCCCCGCACCCACCGTGGGCGAGCTCGCCCACCTGGTCCGGTCCAAGAACGCCGGGCCGTTCTGGCAGACGCTCGACGTGTTCCTCGACGACGACGCCAGCTACCGGGCGGTGGCCGAGGCGCCGGCCATCGACCCCGCCGTCATCGGGCCGCTCTACCGGGTGGATCCGGCGTCGGTCCGCATCTTCCGGTTGCCGTCGATCCGGGTGGTGAAGATCTCGTTCCCCCGCCGGGCCACCCAGGGCGGCATCGCCGACCGGGACATGCACGCCGGGCAGCAGCACGTGCCGTTGGCCCGTCTCCGCCTCGACGCCACCGCCCCGTGACCACGGTCGCGGTGACCGTCCCCCTGCCGGGAGGCGGCACCGACCCCCTGGTGGCGGCCGGCTTCGACATCGTCCAGCTCCCCGGGCGCGGCCCGGCGGCGCTCGCCGACGCGGCCGGCTGGGCCGATGCCCTGGTCACCCAGCTCACGGACCGCATCGACGCCTCGGTGCTGGACGCCGCCGGGCCCCGCCTGCGGGTCGTGGCCAACGTGGCCGCGGGCTACGACAACCTCGACTTGGCCCGGGCTGCCTCGCTCGGCATCACCTCGTGCAACACCCCAGGGGTCCTCGACGAGACCACCGCGGAGCTGGCCTTCGCCCTGGCGCTGATGGCCCGCCGCCGCACCTCGGACGCGGAGCGGACGCTGCGCACGGGCGGCTGGTCGGGCTGGTCGATCGATGGCTTCCTCGGCCACGACCTCGCCGGCGCCACGCTCGGCGTCGTGGGCTGGGGGCAGATCGGCCGGGCGCTCGCCCGCCGAGCCGAGGCGTTCGACATGGCCGTCATCCACACCAGCCGCACCCCGACGGGCGAACCCGGCTACCGGGCGTCGCTCGACGACCTGCTGGGTGCGTCCGACGTGGTGTCGCTGCACGTCCCCCTCACCGACCAGACCCACCACCTCATCGGTGCACCGCAGCTGGCCGCCATGCGCCCCACGGCCGTGCTGGTCAACACCGCTCGCGGTCCGGTGGTGGACGAGGCCGCCCTGGCCGACGCCCTGCACGCCGGCACCATCTTCGGAGCCGGGCTCGACGTGTACGAGGACGAGCCCGGGGTGCACCCGCGCCTGCTCGATGCCCCGGGTGCCGTGCTGCTCCCCCACATCGGCAGCGCCACGGTCGCCACCCGGACGGCCATGGCCCGGGCGGCCTGCACCGCGGTCGTCGACGTCCTGGCCGGCCGGTCCACGCCGGCCGCCATCTCTCCCCCACCCACCCCGAGGAGCACCAACCCGTGATCGACCCCGACCTGCTCGAGCGCCTGCGCGGCTACGACACCCCGACCCTGTCCAACTCCCTCGGCGGGCTGACCGACCGGTCCAAGACCGAGGGGTTCACCCGCCCGCCGGTGCACGCCATCTTCCCGGAGATGCCGCCGATGGTCGGCTACGCCGTCACCCTGACCATCCGGTCCGAGACGCCCCACGCCACCACCGATCCGGCGGCGCCGATGGCCCCGCTGTACGACGCGGTGCAGCGGATCGAGGGGCCGAAGATCGTGGTGGTCCAGGACCTCGACGGCGGCGCCGGCTGCCTGTGGGGCGAGGTCAACTCCAGCATCTGCCTCGCACTGGGCTGCGAGGGCGTGATCACCGACGGCCTGGTGCGGGACCTCCCCGACGTGGAGGCCATCGGCTTCCGCTACCTGGCCGCCGGCGTCGGCGTGGCCCGGGCGTACGTCGAGGTGGTCGAGACCGGCATTCCGGTGGAGGTGGGCGGGGCCCGCTTCGAGCCGGGCGATCTGGTCCACGCGGACCGCCACGGCGCGCTGATCATCCCCCACGGCGCTGCGCCGGGCCTGCCCGACGCAGCCGAGGCCACCATCGCCAAGGAGGGCCGGATGCTGGAGTGGGTCCGGTCTCCCGAGTTCGACCCGGCGGAGATCCCGGCTCGGCGGGTGCAGCACTGAGCCGCCCGCCCCGGTGATCAGCGGTGGTGCCGGCCGAAGGGCGACGTGGGGCGCATGCCGGCGCCGCCCTCGTGCCCGGGCGCGCCGACCTCCTGGCCGGCCATCCACGAGCAGAGCGGCCGGCCGCTCAGGCCGTGGGCCATGACGCTCAGCAGGACGGTGAGGGAGATCACCGACAGGATCGTGCGGACCCCGGGATCCGACACCGGGAGCTCCTCCACGATCAGCAGCCCGAACACCACCGACGCCAGACCTCGCGGCCCGAACCAGCCGATGAACAGCGTCGCCGGGCGGCCCACGCCCGACCCGGCCAGGGCGAGGGCCACGGGCACCATGCGCACCAGCGTGAGGCTGAGCACGGCGACGAGCCCGATGCGCCAGTCGACCAGCCGCAGCTCGTCCACCACCATGGCGGCCCCGAACACGAACCACACCCCGAGGGAGAGCACCCGGCCGACCAGCTCCGGCAGCTCGGTCGCCTCCGGGTCGTCCTCCTCCACCGCGCCCCGGAACGCGAGGCCGGCCACGAACGCCGCCACGAAGAAGTTCACCTCCAGCAGGTGCGACGCGCCGAAGGCCACCAGGGGCAGCATCAGCACCGCCACCCGGCGCCCGCCCGGGGCGATCCAGCCTCGGGCCCGGGCCCAGGTGACCGTCCGGCCCCCGCCGAAGCCGACCGCCGCACCGACAGCCACCCCGCCCAGCACGTCGACCAGGGCGGCGACTCCAGAACCCGACGCCGTGTCCGGCAGCACCCCTGCGCCGATGGCCACCGCGGCCGACGCGATGAAGCCGGTCACCGCCGGCGTGGCGATGCCGTCGTTCAGCCCGCTCTCCACGTTCAGCGACCGACGGATGCCGACCGGGAGCCGCTCGTCGGACACCACGGCGGCGCTCAGCGCAGCATCGGTGGGGGCCAGCGCGGCACCGACCAGGGCGGCCAGCTCCCACGGCAGGTCCAGCAGGAGCGCGGCGACCCCGAACCCGGCGGCGAACGTCAGCGGCAGGCCGATGGCCAGGAGGCCGG
>CALANQ010000163.1 GCA_937926025.1 uncultured Acidimicrobiales bacterium | reverse complement strand
GTAGCACTCGTCGCGGCCGAAGCCCTTGAGCGCCTCGGACTGGGCCGACGCCAGGGCGGCGTGGGCGTCCTCGGCGGACTCGACGACGCGCATGCCGCGGCCGCCACCACCGAACGCGGCCTTGATGGCCACCGGCCAGCCGTGCTCGTTGCCGAACGCCACGACCTCGTCGCCCGAGGTGAGGAACTCCGTGGTGCCGGGCACGCCGTGCACGTCGGCGGCCTCGGCGGCGATGCGGCTGGAGACCTTGTCGCCCATGACCTCGATGGACTCGGGCGGCGGGCCGATGAAGGTCACGCCCTTCTCGGTGATGGCCCGGGCGAAGTCCGTGTTCTCCGAGAAGAACCCGTAGCCGGGGTGCACGCCGTCGGCGCCGGAGCGCTCGATGATCTCGAGGATCTTCTCGGTGTTGAGGTAGCTCTCGGCAGCCGTGGAGCCGCCCAGCGCGTAGGCCTCGTCGGCCAGGCGCACGTGCAGCGCGTCCCGGTCGAGGTCGGAGTAGACCGCCACGGAGGCGATGCCCAGCTCCTGGCAGGCACGGATGACCCGGACGGCGATCTCGCCCCGGTTCGCGATCAAGATCTTGGTCAGCACAGGCCAATGTCTACGGGGTCGGACGGGGGGAGTGCCAGATGACACGCGGCACGCCCGGCTGCGACCTTGCCCCCGGTCACCCGTTCGGGGTGGACTGCCGTCCGTGGACCAGGGTTCAGCAGGGGAGATCGCACGTTTGGCGCTGGTCGGGAGCCGTTTCGCGGATGTCCGCTGGGTGGCCGAGACCGGTTCCACCAACGCCGACGTGCTGGAGCTGGCCCGGCAGGGCGAGGCCGAGGGCGTGGTGCTGGTGGCCGACCACCAGACCGCGGGACGAGGTCGCCTGGGCCGCACGTGGCAGGCGCCGGTGGACGGGTCGCTGCTCTGCACGATCCTCCTGCGGCCGCCGGCCTCGATCGCCCCGGCCACCACCATGGCCGTGGCGGTGGCGGCGTCGTCCGCGGTCGAGGAGCTCACCGGGCGGGCGCCCCGCCTGAAGTGGCCCAACGACCTGGTCTGGCCCGGCGACGGCTCCGACCCCGACCGGAAGCTGGCGGGGATCCTGGCCGAGGTCGATTGGCCCGCCGCCAGCCAGATCTCCAGCGGGTGGCGCGAGCCGAAGCCCCAGGAGCGCCTCGTGGTGGCGGTCGGCATCGGCATCAACGTGGCCTGGGGCGACGACGTCCCCGAGGACCTGGCCGACCTGGCCGTGGCGCTGAACCACCTGACCGCACCCGAGGTCCCGCCCGCCCGCACGGACCTGCTGGTGGCGATGCTGCGCCACCTCGACGACCGCTACGCCGCCCTCCTCGCCGGTCCGGCGGGCGCCGCCGCGCTGCGCGACGCGTGGCGGGAACGCTCGGCCACGCTCGGCCGGCGCGTCCGCATCGACCTCGGCGCCGACGACCTGGAGGGCACCGCCGTCGACGTCACCGACGAGGGCCACCTGGTCATCGAGACGCTGGAGGGCGAGCGGCGCACCATCGCCGTCGGCGACGTGATCCACCTGCGCCCGATCTGATCCGCTGGATCCGTGCCGGACGTCCTCTCGCCGGCGGGCGCCCGCGGCGCCGGTGGTCAGGCGCTCTGGCCGGGGGAGGGGACGTCCTCGTAGGAGCGGTCGGGGTTGGCCGGCACCACCTCGGTCTCCGACGGGCCGGACCAGTCGCAGACGCCCTGGAGGAAGATGGCCTGGAGCTGGCGGACCTGCTCGGGGGTGAGCTCGATCTCGTAGTCGTCGAGGTCGATGGGCTTGAGGCCGCACTTGAGCACGTGGTCCGAGCGCGGCGCCCCGGCGGCGGTGCGGGGGTCGCCGGAGAGGGGGAAGCGGTCGGCACAAGGATCGTCGCCGTCGTCGCCCGGGGCACAGTCGTCGACCGCGTCGTCGGGCCGGTTCCGGCGGAGGGCGTCGGCGATGGGCCCGCCGGTGCGGTCGTCGCGCAGGGCGCGCAGCCAGCGGTCCATGACCCCGATGGCGGCCACGGGATCGTGGTCCTCGGGGGTGGTGGTCCAGAGCTGGAACCCGGGGGCGGTGTCCGGGGAGCTGCCGGCGAGGCGGTCGAGCAGCGAGTACCCGCGGAAGCGGTCGGCGGTGGCACCGGTCGGGTCGTCGAAGACGTCGATGTCGATGATGGGGACCGCGGCCTGGTCGCCGCCGCCCATCGACACCCGCCCCGTCTCGTAGGCGTGGAGCACGGCCTCGGGGTCGGCCTCCTCGCGGGCGGCGGTGATGGTGCCGTCGATGTCGTAGCCGCCGACGGCCTTGTTGAGGGCCGCGAACTGGTCGAAGGTGATGGTGCCGTCGTTGAGCGCCTCGAGCCCGTACTGGACGCCGACGTTGTCCAGCGGGCGGGCGGCCCAGCCGGTGTCCGGGTCGGCGCCGAACTGGTTGCGGTTGGCGTCCTGGAGCGTGCAGCGCAGCCCGCCCCGGTTCGTCTCGGCGTCGTAGACGGCCGACGCCGGGATCTTCGGATCGCACCCCGTGGTGGGGTCGATGGTGTCCAGCCAGGTGGCCGCCCACGTCTGGCACGTCTTCGCCGTCGCGTGGCCGTTGATGGCCGTGCGCTGGGCATCGGTGAGCGACGCCCCCTGCGGCGTGCCGTAGTAGTGGAGCAGCAGGCCGCAGTCGGTGGCGCCGGACCAGACCGAGCTGACATCGGGGAACGGCGATGACGCGACGACCCCGTTGACCAGGCTGGGGTAGTTCTGCACCAGGAGGTGGAGCTGGGCGGCACCGCCCTCGCTGCCCTCGCCGATGGTGAAGTCCGGCACGCCGAACGCCTCGATGACCCGCTCCTTCACCATCATCGTGGTCTCGGCGGCGAGCACGTCGTTGCACTGCACGTCGCCGTTGGCGAAGCTGGCCGTGGCCACCGCGTAGCCCTGCTCGAGCAGGTCGACATCATCGGTGCCGACGGCCAGGGTGCCCTGGCCGTACGTGGTGCCGCAGCCGCCGCCGAAGCGGTACACGAGCACGTCGTTCCAGCCGGGACCGGTGGGGTCGTCGTCGCCCGGGGTCGGGTCGATCGACGCCACCTCGTAGATCGAGCGGTTGATGACGCCTCGCTCGCGGCGGACGTACAGCGGGACCTCGCGGCCGTCGATCTCTGCTCGGGCCAGGTCGGCGGGCGCCGTGGACCGGTCCGGCAGATCGACGACGGTGCCCTTGGTGGTGATGTAGCGCCAGGTCACGGAGCGGGCGGCGCTGCAGTCGTCGTCGAGCGGCGCCCCGAGTCCGTGCTCGGACGTGGAGCAGGCGAGCAGCGGCAGGTGCGGGCCCGAGATGATCGGCCCGGTCAGCGGCCACGCCCGGATCCGTTGGATCACCTCGGTGCGACCGGCTCGGGCCGTCACCGTGTTGTTGCCCTCGATCAGGCCGTGGATCACGCCCTCCAGGTGGCCGTCGCCGGCCGTGAGCGTGGCGGTGACGTCGGCGTCGTCGACCTCGACCT
This sequence comes from uncultured Acidimicrobiales bacterium, assembly GCA_937926025.1. GTDB lineage: Bacteria > Actinomycetota > Acidimicrobiia > Acidimicrobiales > Iamiaceae > Aquihabitans. The sequence goes on along the minus strand of CALANQ010000163.1, from coordinate 1,768 downwards.
GCACCTCGGACACGGGCGTGCCGGGGGCGGGCGTGACCCGGATGCGGGCGTCGTCGCCCGAGACCCGGTCGGGCTGGCTGCTCAGCACCTCGATGCGCAGCCCCTCGCGCAGCGGCGACGTGCCGCTCCCCAGCGGTCCGCTGGTGGTGGGACCGCCCATCGACGGGTCCTCCGTGGTGGTGGTGCGCTCGTCGAGCGACCCCTCGCCGTCGCCGCCCGCCGAGCACGCGCCGAGCAGCAGTAGGGCGGTGGCCAAGGCGGCGCCGCCGGCCACCCACCGGGAGCGGGTCACGCGGGGTCCAAGGTGTCGGCCTGGAGGTCCCGCAGGGCGGTCATCGCCTCGGTGGTGAGCGGGCCGGGGGCGGGCTGGCCGAGCGGCGTGCCGTCGACCAGGTCGATCGGGTGGATGTCCCGGGTGGACGAGGTGAGGAACGCCTCCGACGAGCGGCGCAGATCGTCGAACGTGAGGTCGTCGCGCTCCACCACCTCGACCACCTCGCACACCAGGGCCCGGGTGATGCCCGCCAGGCACCCCGTGGCCAGCGACGGGGTGCACAGGAGCCCGTCGAGCTCCAGGAACACGTTGGACCCGGTGCCCTCGGAGAGGACGCCGCGGCTGTTGGCCATCAGCGCTTCGGAGGCGCCGTGGCGGTGCGCCTCGGCCAGGGCCACCACGTTCTCCGCGTAGGAGGTGGTCTTGGCGCCGGCCACCGCGCTGCGCTCGTTGCGGATCCACGGCACCGTGGCCACCGAGGTGGTGGCCGGCCACGGGCTGCCCGGGCCGGCCGCGATCACCAGCGTGGGCGGCACGTCGCTGCGATCGGACCCCAGCGGCCCCGGTCCTCCGGTGACGGTGATCCGCAGGCGGGCCACACCGCTGCCCGCGTTGGCGGCATCGATCTCGGCCGCCCCGATGGTCTCCGCGCAGGCGGAGCGGAGCGCCTCGTCGTCCCAGGGGAGGCGGAGCCCGATGATGTCCGCCGAGCGGCGCAGGCGGGCCAGGTGGCGCGTGAGGGCGAACGGCGTGCCGTCCACCACCTTGCACGTCTCGAACACGCCGTCGCCCACGGTGACCCCGTGGTCCAGCGCCGCCACGCGGGCCTCGCCCGAGGGAGAGAGGTTGCCGTCGACCCAGACCCAGGTGCTCATCGCCGACCAGTGTGGCGCGCCGGGGCAGCCCGAGGTCAGGTGGGGGCGCCGCGGCCGCTCAGGCGGGCGCGCCCTCGGCGGCCGATCCTGCCGCGACCCGCAGCAGGCGCCGCGCCTTGAGCTCGGTCTCCTGCCACTCGCCGTCGGGGTCCGAGTCCCACGTGATCCCGCCGCCGGTTCCGAAGCGGATCTCGCCCTCGGCGAACCAGAACGTGCGGATGGCCACGTTCAGGGACCCGCACCGGCGATCTGCGTCGACCCATCCGACGGCACCGCAGTAGACCTCCCGGTCCGCCGTCTCCAGTGCGGCGATGTGCTCCAGCGCCGCCACCTTGGGGGCGCCGGTCACCGACCCGGGCGGGAAGGTGGCGCCGATGGCGTCGGCCCAGCCGAGGCCGGGGCGGAGCCGCCCCTCCACCGTGGACACCAGGTGCGCCAGCCCCGGGTGCTCCTCCACCGCGCACAGGGCGGGCACCTGGATCGACCCCCACTCGCACACCCGGCCGAGGTCGTTGCGGACCAGGTCGACGATCATGACGTTCTCGGCGCGGTCCTTCGGCAGGAACCGGTCCGGCGTGGCGGCCGTGCCCTTGATTGGGGAGGACCAGCCCCGGTCCCC
>CALANQ010000162.1 GCA_937926025.1 uncultured Acidimicrobiales bacterium | reverse complement strand
TCGGCTACCTGCACGGCGGCTTCCTCGGCGTCGACGTGTTCCTGGTCCTCTCCGGCTACCTGATCACCGGCCTGGCGCTGGGCGAGATCGGCGAGAGCGGCCACCTGTCGCTCCGGGCGTTCTGGGGTCGTCGGGTCCGGCGCCTGGTCCCGGCGCTGCTCGTGGTGGTCCTGGTGGTGACGGCGGTGGCGCTGGCCGTCGGCTGGCCCCGGGACCAGCTCCACGCCCTCGGGTGGGACGGCGTGGCCACCCTCACCTGGTGGGCGAACTGGCGGCAGGTGCAGGGGCCGTCCTACTGGGACAGCGGCGAGAACCTGTTCCGCCACGCCTGGAGCCTGTCCATCGAGGAGCAGTTCTACGTCGTGTGGCCGCTGGTGCTGGTGGCGGCGGCCGCCGTCGCCCGCCGCCTGCGCCGGTCCGTCGTCCCCCTCGTGGGCGCCATCGCCCTGGCGGGGGCCACGGCCAGCGCCGCCTGGCACCTCGTCCTCGCGCACCGCCTCGCCGACGCCGACCTGAGCCGGGTCTACGTCGGCACCGACGCCCGGGCGCTGGCCCCGCTGCTGGGGTGCGCCCTGGCCTGCCTGATGACCCGGCCGCGGGCGGCCGCCCTCGCCGCAGGCATCGGCGGGCGCGTCCTCGGTGCGGTGGGAGCGGTCGTGCTGTTGGTGCTGTTCGTCCAGGCCGAGGTGGCGTCGCCGGCGCTCTACCGCAACGGCGTGCTGATCGGGGCCTCGCTCGCATCGGCCGCCGTGGTCGCCCGCTCGGGTGCGGTGGCGGCCGGCGACCGGTCCGTGCTCGGCTGGGCGGTCACGGCCCGGCCCACCCGCTACCTCGGGTCCCGGTCGTACGCCATCTACCTCTGGTCGTGGCCGATCCAGGTGCTGCTGCGGTTCCAGTGGCCGGACCTCTCGAAGGCGGTGGTGGCCGCAGCCACGGTGGCGCTCTCGCTCGGCCTGGCGGAGGCGAGCTTCCGGCTGCTCGAGGACCCCATCCGGCGCCGCACCGGATGGGCCGAGCGCGCTCGTTTCCGGCGCCCCGCGTGGGGTGCCATCGGGGTCAGCGCCATCGCCGTGCTCGCCGTGGCCTTCGCCCTGGCGGTGCCGCCGCCCGTGCACGAGCGGGTCGACACCGCGGAGGCGGCGCAGGAGGCGCTGCGGCCCGTGGAGACCGCGCCCTCGTCCACCACCTCGGCCCCACCGGGCGAGCCGCAGCCTCTGCGGGTGATGATCACCGGCGACTCGGTGGCGTGGACCGTCGGCTACTACAAGCCGACCCCGCTCCCCGACGGCATCGCCTCCATCGACTCCCGGGCCATCATCGGCTGCGGCCTGCTGGCGGCGGAGGGGTGGGGCTACCCGCAGGGCGGACCCGACGGACCCATCGTCCGCCCGGGGGCTGGCGCCTGCGACAAGGCCCCCGAGGCCGAGGCCATCGGCCTGAGCGGGCGTCCGGACGTGGTGCTCACCTTCCCGGGATCGTGGGAGTGGTCGAAGGCCGAGGCCCCCGATGGCCGGATGGTCGACGCCCAGTCGCCGGAGATGGCCGGCATCCTCACGGACCGGCTGGTGGCCAAGGCGAAGGCCGCGAACGATGCCGGTGCTCGGTTCGTGGTGGTGCCCTTCTCGTGCCCGGGGGCCGAGGCCGCGGGCGTCCGCAAGGACCCGGCGTACCTGACGTGGATCAACGACCTGCTCGCCGACATCGTGGCCGAGGTCGAGGCGGCCGGTGGCGATGCCGCCCTCCTGGAGCCCACCGATGCGGTGTGCGTCGACGGCGACCCGCTCGGCGAGCCCACCGAGGCCAAGCGGGTGGCCACCGCCGACGAGGTCCACGTCGCCTCGTGGGAGGGCGGCTCGTGGATATGGAACCAGTGGCTCGCCCCGTCGCTGGTGGCGCTGCAGCAGTCGTCCTGACCGCGCGTCGCCATCCGGACGGGTGGCGTTCACCCGATCACCACCTGGCGGCCACCTGCCCGATGTCCGGTCCTGGCACGCTCGGACCCCGTGGATCGACGGAAGTTCCTGCAGTACGGCACGGCGGCGGGCATCACCGTGGCCATCGGTTCGGGGCCGCTCGCGGCGTTCGGGCGCGGTGCCCGGCCGCCGGTGCGCTCGGTGGCCACGGGCAAGGCGTACACCCCGGTGGCAGCGTTCCCGTCGGGCGTCATCTCCGGCGACCCGCTGGCCGACGGCGTGGTGCTGTGGACCCGCATCGACCCGACCGTCGCCGGTGCCGGCATCGACGTGGACTGGGAGGTGGCCACGGATGCCGCCTTCGGGCCCGGCACCGTCGTCGCCAGCGGCACCGCCCACACCGCACCGGGCACCGACCACACCGTGCACGTCGAGCCCTCCGGCCTGAGCGCCGGCAACACCTACTGGTACCGGTTCACCGCCGGTGCCGACACCAGCCCGGTCGGCCGGACCCGGACCCTGCCGTCGGGCTCGGTCGACCAGCTCCGCATCGCCTACTTCTCGTGCGAGCGCTTCGTCCACGGGTACTACACGGCGCACGGCGACCTGGCGGCGCGGTCCCTCGACCCGGCCACCGACGTCGACCTGGTGATCTGCCTCGGCGACTACGTGTACGAGGCCGGTCCCGCCGATGGCGTCACCGTGGCCGGCCGCGTCGACCCCGACGCCGCCCAGGTCACGCTGGACGACTTCCGGCGCCAGTACCACCGGTACCGGACGGACCTGGACCTCCAGGCCATGCACGCCGCCTACCCCGTGGTCGGCATCTTCGACAACCACGACGGCATGTCGAGTCCGGCCGATCCGTCCGG
>CALANQ010000161.1 GCA_937926025.1 uncultured Acidimicrobiales bacterium | reverse complement strand
GCATCGCCGGCGCCTTCGAGGTCGCACTGGCCTGCGACATCACCGTGGCCGCCGTCTACGGCGGTGCCGACATCGAGAAGCAGATCAAGTCGCTCAAGGCCGGCGTCGAGGTCATCGCGGCCACGCCGGGCCGCATGATCGACCTGATCGACCGCAAGGAGCTCGACCTCACCGATGTGAGCATCGTGACCCTCGACGAGGCCGACCGCATGGCCGACATGGGCTTCATGCCGCAGGTCGAGTGGATCCTGCGCCACATCCCGGGCGACCACCAGACGCTGCTGTTCAGCGCCACGCTCGACGGCGTGGTCCAGGGCCTCATCGACCGCTACCAGACCGACCCGGTCCGCCACGAGGTCGTGTCCGAGGGCGTCACCGTCGCCCAGATGACCCAGCGGTTCCTGCGGGTCCACCAGATGGACAAGGTCAAGGTGGCTGCGGCCATCTCCCGCAGCGGCACCAAGACCCTGATGTTCACCCGCACCAAGCGCATGGCCGACAAGCTCGTCGACCAGCTCAACGAGCAGGGCGTGAAGGCGGCCGCCATCCACGGCGACCTCCGCCAGAGCCAGCGGGAGAAGTCCCTGGCGGACTTCACCGCCGGGAAGCTCTCGGTCCTGGTGGCCACCGACGTGGCGGCCCGCGGCATCCACGTGGACGACATCGACATCGTCATCCACTTCGATCCGCCGGAGGACCACAAGGCGTACCTCCACCGTTCGGGGCGCACCGCCCGTGCCGGCGCCGGCGGCCTGGTGGTCACGCTGCTCCTGTGGGACCAGGAGCTCGAGGTCAAGCGCCTCCAGAAGCGCCTCGGCGAGAACCAGCCGATGCCCGAGGTGTTCTCCAACAACCCGATCCTGGCCGACCTCACCAACTGGACCCCGGTCGACAAGGTCTGACCCCGGCACCGGATCGCCCCTGGCGATGGGAGGGGCGGAGGTCATCGGAAAGAACCTCGGCGTTCATCGAACACCTGTTCGGTAAACGGGATGGGCTGAGGTACCATGAGGGGCATGGCCCCTCCTCGTGACCTCGACCCGGCATCCGCCGTCGCTGATGCTGGCGCGCCGACGCTCGACGAGTACGACGCGCTGTGCGAGGAGATCGCCCAGGTGCAGGGCGTCATCAACCTGGCCTCGGCGCGGCTGGTGGAGCTCACCCGGCGCGGCATGGACCTGGGCGTCTCGGGCGGCACCAACCTGCGGCCACGCGAGTGGCTGGCGTGGCGGGCGGGCATCGCACCGGAGCGGGCGGCGAGCTTCGTGAAGGTCGCCGAGCGGGCCCACGAGCTGCCCCACACGGTGGCAGCGCTGGTCGCCGGAGAGCTCACGGTGGACCAGGCGGCGGTCATCGCCCGGCACGTCCCGGTGCGGTTCGAGGAGTCGGCGGCCGAGGTGGCGCGCTCGTGCACCGTGGCCCAGCTCCGCTTCGCCCTGCCGCACTACCGCGACCGCAAGCCGCCCAGGCCCAAGGCCGATGATGCGACCGACCCGGACGCCCATGGTCACATCACCAGCCGCACCGACGACACCGGCTACCACCTGCACCTGCACCTGCGCGATGCCGCCCGGGGTGCGGTGGTGGACCAGGCGCTCAAGGCCATGCGGGAGGACCTCCAGCGCCAGGCCCGCGCCGATGCCCCCGACGGGGCCACGGCCCCGCCGGTCTTCGCCGCCGATGCCATGGTCGCCCTGGCCGAGACGGCGCTGCTCGCCGGCGAGGCGGCCCGGCCGGGGACGGACCGCTACCTGGTGCACGTGCACCTCCAGGCCGGGCCCCAGGGGCTCGAGCTCCTGACCCACCAGGGCATCCCCATCCCGGAGGCAGAGCGGCGCCACCTGCTGTGCGACGCCAAGCTGCGCGGCCTCGTGCACGACGGCCACGGGGTCCCGCTCGGCACCGGCCGGACGACCCGGGCCATCAACCGGCGCATGCGCCGCGCCGTCGAGTTCCGCGACGGTCACTGCTGCTCCGTGCCCGGATGCGGGCGCACCACCGGCCTGGAGATCCACCACATCATCCACTGGGAGGACGGCGGCGTCACCGAGACGCACAACCTCATCGCCCTCTGCGGCTTCCACCACCGCGGCACCCTCGGGATCTCCGGCAACGCCGACCTGCCTCGCCACACGGCCCCGGGCGTCGTGTTCACCAACGGCTGGGGCCGACCCCTGGACCCGGCCGGGCAGCCCGTCGTGCCGCCCCGACCGGAGCGGGGATCCGGCCACGGATCCCGGCCGGCGGCGCACCTCGCGTCGGCGGCGGCCGTCGCCGGCGTGGGCCGCCACTGCTACCAGCCGCCCACCGGCGAGCGCCTCGACCCCTGGGGCTTCCACCCCATCGAAGCCGACCCGCCCGGACCCGATCCGGCCGACGAGCCCGCGCCGCCTCCACCACGCGCCGGTGCCAGCGGCCACCCGCCCGCCGTCGTCGATCGGGACTCGTCGTGCCCCGAAGGCGGCACCGCCACAGACCCCACCCGGGCCGGCCCGGCCGTCGGCTGAGCGCGTCCGACCGACCTCCACCACCCGGCCTCCGGCCGGGCCGGTGGCGCGTGTCCGCTGCCGAATGGTTGCCGGATCGGCGGGTCGGTGGCCTAGAGTCGCAGCGTCATCACGAGCGGCCCGGGGTTCCGGGTCCGGCAACCTGGGAAGGACACCCAAGGTGCCTCTCGCTTCGGCGGGGATGTGGCCGGTTCGCCGGCAACGAAGTGTCCGGGCTCCGGCCCGTCGCTGGCACCGGTGACCGACCCTCCACCCGCAGCGAGGAGGTCGACCATGGAAGAAGCAGCCGGGCACTGGTCCGACTCCGCCTCGCTGGCCGTGCCGCCGTGGATCCAGCCCCACTCCAGCACCGTGCCCGCCACCGGTGCGTGGAAGCCCAGCGACCCGCTGGGCCAGCGCCAGTTCATGCGGATGGCCGTCGACCGGGCGTTCGTCCTCGAGGGCGGCGGGCTGCTCCACGACATCACCATCTGCTTCGAGACCTGGGGCCAGCTCGCCGACGATGGGTCCAACGCGATCCTCGTCTGCCACGCCCTCACCGGCGATGCCCACGCGGCGGGCCCGGCGGGTGACGGCCACCCCACGCCGGGGTGGTGGGACGACCTGATCGGCCCCGGCAAGCAGCTCGACACGGAGCGCTGGTTCGTGGTGTGCGTCAACGTCCTGGGCGGCTGCCAGGGGTCAGCAGGCCCGGCGTCACCGATGCCGGACCGGCCCGGCTGCTACGGGCCGAACTTCCCGGTGGTGTCCATCCGGGACATGGTGCGCACCCAGGCCCGGGTGGCCGACGCCCTCGGGATCGCCCGGTGGCACGCCATCGTCGGCGGTTCGATGGGCGGGATGCAGGCCCTGGAGTGGGCGGTGATGTACCCCGAGCGCGTGGGCCGCCTGGTGGCCATCGCCACCACCACGGCGGCCTCGGCCCAGCAGATCGCGTGGTGGAGCACCGGCCGCCGCGCCATCGCCCTGGACCCGAAGTGGCGCGACGGCCACTACTACGACGCCGCACCCGGCGACGGCCCCCACGCGGGTCTGGCGCTGGCCCGCCAGATCTCGCAGGTGACGTTCCGCAGCGACGACGTGTTCACCGACAAGTTCGGCCGGGAGCCGGTGGAGCCGCTGGCCGGCAGCTTCGAGATGTGGCAGCGGTTCGAGGTGGAGCGCTACCTCGACTACCACGGCATCAAGCTGGCCCGCCGCTTCGACGCCAACTCGTACCTGCTGCTCACCAAGGCCATGGACCTCCACGACCTCAGCCGGGGCCGGGGGAGCCTGGAGGCGGCCCTGCGCCGCATCGCCGCCCCGGTGCTCTCGATGGGCATCACCTCGGACATCCTCTACCCCGAGTACCAGTCGGTCGACCTCGTCGCGGGCGTCGAGGCGGTCGGCGGCACCGGGTCGTACCACCAGATCGACAGCCCGCACGGCCACGACGCCTTCCTCATCGACCACGACCAGGTCGCCGCCGCCCTGATCCCGTTCCTGGAGACACCGATCCCGTGACCACCGAACCCGACGCCACCCAACCGAGCGCCGACCTCCACCCCGACACGGTCGCCATCCGGTCGGGCCGGGTGGGCGATGCCACGTCGCTCGCCCCGGTCCTGTGGCCCACGTCCACGTTCGTCTCGCCGTCGGTCGACGACGCCCGCCGCTACGCCACGTCCGTGGGGGCCGACCGCTTCTACTCCCGGTACGGCAACCCGACCGTCACCGGGTTCGAGGACGCCATCGCCCAGCTCGAGGGGGCCGAGGCCGCCCGGGCCTACGGATCCGGCATGGGCGCGGTCACGGGCGTGGTGCTGGGCCTGTGCTCCGCCGGGGACCACATCGTCGCCCAGCGCCAGCTGTACGCCGCCACGCAGCTGGTGTTCCAGGCCATGTGCCCCCGCTTCGGCATCGACGTCACGTTCGTCGACGGCACCGAGCCCGGCGCGTTCGCCGCGGCCGTCATCCCCGGCAAGACCACCCTGGTGTTCGCCGAGACGCCGGCCAACCCGCGGCTCGACGTCATCGACCTCGACGAGGTGGGCGCCATCGCCGGGCCGGTCACCGTCGTGGACTCCACGTTCGGCACGCCGGTCCTCCAGCAGCCGCTGAAGCACGGCGTGGACCTGGTCATCCACTCGGCCACCAAGGGCATCGCCGGGCACAACGACGCCACCCTGGGCGTGGTGGCCGGCAGCAAGGAGCTCATCGACTGGCTGTGGGGGTTCGCCGTGCTGCAGGGCGCGGTGGCGTCGCCGTTCGACGCGCTCAACGCCACCCGCGGCATCCGCACCCTGCCGGTCCGCATCGCCCGCCAGTCGGCCAGCGCGCTCGCGCTGGCCGAGGCGCTGGAGGCGAACCCGGCCGCCGCCGAGGTGCGCTACCCGGGCCTGGCGTCCCACCCGCAGCACGAGCTGGCCGCCCGCCAGATGTCCGGGTTCGGGTCGCTGATCGCGTTCGACGTGGCGGGCGGCCTCGACGCCGGCCGCCGGTTCATCGAGTCCGTGCAGATCGCCCAGCACGCCACGTCGCTGGGCGGGCCCGAGACCCTGGTGACCCACCCGGCCTCCACCACCCACGTCAACCTGCTCCCCGAAGAGCTGGCCGCCAGCGGCATCGGCCCCGGCACCATCCGGGTGTCCGTGGGGCTGGAGCACCAGGACGACCTGATCGCCGACTTCACGCAGGCCCTGGCCGCCGCGAGTGCCTGAGATCCTCGAGGTCGAGGTCTACCGGCGGCTCGCCGACCGGGCCGTCGGGCGGACCATCGATGCCGTCGAGGCGCCCGACAGCTGGTTCCTGAAGGGCGGGATCACCCCGGTCGAGGTGGTCGGCGCGCTGGAGGGCGGCACCATCCGGAGCACCGGGCGACGGGGCAAGCTCCTCACGGTGGACCTCGGGCCGGATCGCCCGCTGCTCGGACTGCGGTTCGGGATGACCGGACGGCTCGTGCTCGATGGCGAGGCCCCCATCGCCCAGCTCGAGTACGCGTCGGGCCGCGACGAGCCCGAGTGGGACCGCTTCGCCCTGCGGTTCGACGACGGCGCCCGCCTGCGCCTCTCCGACCCTCGGCGCCTGGGCGGCGTGGAGCTCGACCCGGACCTGCACCTGCTGGGGCCCGATGCCTGGACGCTCACGGTCGGTCAGCTCCGCGGCGCGCTCACCGGCTCCGCCGCGCCGCTGAAGGCGCGGCTGCTCGACCACGCCCGGATCGCCGGACTCGGGAACCTGCTGGTGGACGAGAGCCTGTGGCGG
>CALANQ010000160.1 GCA_937926025.1 uncultured Acidimicrobiales bacterium | reverse complement strand
GCCGTCGAGTACCACCCGTGGACCTCCAGCTGCGCCCGCAGCCACGAGCCCGACTGGGCGCTCATCGATCTCGACCCGGGCACCGACACCACGTGGGAGCAGGTCGTGCTGCTCGCCAGGATGCACCAGACCGCGCTGGAGCACCTGGACCTGCAGGCGGGCATCAAGGTCACCGGCAAGCGGGGCATCCAGATCTGGATCCCGGTGGAGCCCGGCCTCGGCTTCGCCGACACCCTCGCCTGGGTGGAGAAGCTCTCGCTCATGGTCGGCCAGCTCGTGCCCGACATCGTCAGCTGGAAGTGGAGCAAGGCGGACCGCGGCGGCAAGGCCCGCCTCGACTACACGCAGAACATCCGCAACAAGACCCTCGTCGGCCCGTTCAGCCCGCGGGCGGCGTCGGGCGGGCCCGTGTCGGTACCCATCCGCTGGGACGAGCTCGACGACCCGGACCTGGCGCCGGACCGTTGGACCATCCACACCCTCCCCGCCCGCCTCGCCCAGGCCGGCGACCCGATGGCCGAGCTGCGCGGCCTCCCCCAGACCCTCCCCGCCATCTGACGGGACGTGCCGGTCAGGCCTCGGCGGCCTTGTCGGCGGCCTTCTTCTTGGCGGCGTCGACGCTCTCGCGCAGCGCTGCCATGAGGTCGATGACCGGGGCCTCGGGCTCGCCCTCGGTGGCGGGCTCGGCCACGATGCCGTCGGAGCGGGCCTCGATGGCCTCCAGCAGTTCCGCCGTGTACGTGTTCGGGTACCGCTCGGGATCCCACTCGGAGGTCATGGTGTCGACCACCTGGAGGGCGAGGTCCAGCGCCCGGGGCTCCGGGTCGCTGCGCTCGTCGGGCAGCTCGTCGATGTCCTCGCTGGCCACCACCTCGTCGGCGTAGCGCATGGTGGACATGGCGAGCAGCCCGCCCATCGGGCGGATCGCCGCGAGGCGGCCCTTGTTGCGCATCACGACCGCGCCGATGGCCACCCGGTTGCGCTCCTCCATGGCCTCGAGCAGCAGCTCGTAGGGCTCGACCGCGGCCGGCCCGTCGGGGCCGAGCCAGTAGGTCTTGTCGAAGTAGACGGGATCGACCTCGTCGAGGTCGACGAAGTCCAGGACCTGGATGGCCTTGGTGCTGTCGGGCCGCATGGCCGCCAGCTCGTCGCGCTCGAAGGTGACGTGCTTGCCGGGCGCCAGCTCGTAGCCCATCACGATGTTGTCGTCCTCGACCGGCTCGCCGGTGGCGGCCGACAGGTTCTGCTGCTTGATCCGGGCGCCGGTGTCGCGCTCGATCCGGTGGAAGCGCACGTCCTTGTCGCGGGTGGCCGTGTACGCCTTCACGGGCACGCTGACCAGGCCGAAGCTGATGACGCCGGACCAGGTGGGGCGGGCCATCAGGAGCCGGCCTTCGGGTGTGGTGCGGACATCAGAGCGCCTTTCGCGACAGGGAGGATCGGCATCGACACGCTAGCCATCGGCGGTTCGACACCGGATGGAGACCGGTTCCCCACCGAAGGTGAGACGAACCCCGCCCCCGAACCTCATCGCCCCTCGTGACCGATCTCGAACTTTCGATGCGAACGGTTGCTGTGCAACGACTTCCATCGAAAGTTCGTGCGAGGTGCCGTGACCGATCCGGAACTTTCGATGCGAACGGTTGCTGTGCAACGACTTCCATCGAAAGTTCGTGCGAGGTGCCGTGGCCGGGGACAGGGGGTCGCCCGGGGGAGGGTGTCAGGCGAGGCTGGTCTGGAGGGCGTTGACGAGGTCGACGAACTCGGCGCGCTCGGCGGGGTCGAGGGCCTCGAACATGGGGGCGACGGAGCGCTCGGTGGCGGCTTGGGCCTCGGCCCACGGGGCGCGGACCGTCTCCTTGTCCGGGTGGGGCTCCTCCCAGCCGAACACCGAGAGCATGTACGGGGTGCGGCGGGCGACGGCGGCGTGCGGCGTGACCCCGGTGGCGAGGATGGCGGCGCCGTGGAGCGCGCCTCGCAGCTCCCGGAGGGCGTTGACCCGGTGGAGGGCCAGGGCCTCGGTGCGATCGGGCGCGGGCTCCTCGAGCGAGCGCCACCCGGCGAACAGCGGGGCGCAGGCGGGCGAGGCGGCGTCGCCGAGCCGGCCGGCCAGCTCAGCGAGGCGGGCGGTGTCGACGTCGTCGCCCATGTGCTCCTCGGCCCAGCGGTGGCACACCCCGGCGAACTCCTGGGCGGCCTGGCGGCGGGGCATCACGTCGGCGGTGCGCTCCCACCCGGCGGCCACGAGGTCGGGGTTCCAGAAGACGAACGCCGCCGACACCACGCCGGCGCACACGTCGCCGAGGGCACCGCCGCGGCCCGACAGGTAGAAGTCGGCGCCCTCGAAGCCGAGCGTCGCTCCGTACACGTAGGTGTTCATGTCGAGCATGAACTTGGTGCCCAACCCGTTGATGGCATCGCCCGATGCCGTCGCTGCTTCCAGCGCGTCCATGGCGCATCCCCTTGTTGCGTCGGTCCCGTGTCGGTCGAGCACGAGGCGGCGAGCATCGCACAGGCACCCGACCGGTGCGTTGCATGTGACAACCGACTCAGCTCCTGCGAGCGCTCGCCTAGCCTCCGACCCAGACGACGAACGAGAGGGAGCGAGGCGCGTGCCGAAGCCGGGCGAGGGTCCCATCGTGGTGGTCGGCGGCGGCGCCGCAGCCACGTTCCTCCTGCACCAGATGGCGGCCGACGGCACGTCGCACCGGCCCGTGGTGATCGTCGAACCGGCCGAACGGTTGGGTCCCGGGGTCGCCTACAGCACACCTGATCCCGTGCACCTCATGAACGTGTGCCGGATCCGCCTGTCGGTCGACGGCGACGGCGGCGAGGACCTGATCGGCTGGCTCGGCGAGCGGGGCATCCAGGCCGATGCCGACACGTACCTGCGCCGGGCGATGTACGGCGACTACCTGGCCGATGTGGCCGACCGCTGCGCCGGCCTGGTCGGGGTGGACCACCGCCGGTCGCGGGTGGCGGCGCTCCGCCGGGACGATCGGGGCTGGACCGTGGCGCTCGACGACGGATCGGTGGTGGAGGCCGGCGACGTGGTGCTGGCCACCGGCTTCCCGGGCCGTCCCGTCCCGCCGTGCGACGCACCGCTCGACGACGCCCGGGTGATCGCGAACCCCTGGACGCCCGGCGTCTTCGACCGGCCCGGCATCGAGCGGGTGGTCATCATCGGCACCGGCCTCACCATGGTCGACGTGGCCCTGTCGCTGGTGGAGCGCCACCCTGACGTGCAGATCGTGGCCGCCTCCCGACGTGGGCTCGTGCCCCGCACCAGCCGGCCGGGGCTGCCCGCCACCATCGAACCGGAGCTCCTGCCCGAGCCGGGCATCGGCGGCCGGGATCTGGTCCACCACGTGATCCGGCTCGGCCGCACCCACGAGGACTGGCAGGCCGTCGTCGACAACGTCCGGCCCCGCGCCAACGACATCTGGCGGGAGCTCTCCTACGGCGAGCAGGCCCACATCCTCCGCCGCTGGTTCCCCTGGTGGAACGTGCACCGCCACCGCACGGCTCCGGCCGTGGGGCACCGGCTGGCGGCCTTGCTCGACAGCGGGCAGCTCCGCATCGTCCGCAGCCGGGTGGCGTCCGCGGCCGATCCCGGCGCGGGCGACGGCCGGTTGGCGGTGCACTTCGCCGACCCGTCGGTACCGGACGAGACGGCGGACCTCCTGGTCAACGCCGCCGGGCCCAGCGACGACCTGTCGGTGTCCGGCGATCCGGTGGTGCAGCAGCTGCTGGCCTCGGGCGACGTGGTCGTCGGCCCGCACCGCCTCGGCCTCGCCGTCGACCGCGCCGGCCGGGCGCAGGGCACGGGCCTCGGCCCCACCCCGGGCCTCTGGCTCGTGGGCGCCCTGCGGCGCGGCACCGAGTGGGAGACCACCGCCGTCCCCGAGATCCGCATCCAGGCCGGGGTCATCGCCGACCGCCTCCTCCACGGCGACTCCGACGCCGAGGACACGCCCGTCGAAGTGGGGCGCTGCTAGGGGCTCGCTCCGCATCGCCCCTTCTCCTCACTCGCTTCGCTCCGTTCGTCGAGCTGATCGACGGGCTGACGCCCGGCTGCCTTCGCTCGGGCTCCCCCGGGCTCGCTTCGCTCGGAACCCATCCCCGCTGTTGGTGGGGACCGCTCGTCGGGGGGCAGCCGAACGATGACGAGACTCAACCCAGCTGGAAGCGCTGGAAGAACTGCCAGATGAGGTCGTTGGCGTTCGTGTCCATGTCGGTGGGGCCCATGATGTTCTCGAGCTTGTTGCTGAACTCGCTGCCGGGCCACGTGTGGCCGCCGCCCTCGATCACCAGGAACTCGACCACGCCGTCGGGCGGGCAGTCCCAGGTGCGCTCGATGACCGATGCCGACAGGTCCTCGTCGACGGGGTCGCCGGTGCAGCCGTTGCCCAGCGCCCACTCGTTGGCGGCGGCGGGGTAGCCGAGGCCGTCGAGGGCGGCCTCGGGGATGGGCTTCTCGTCGGGGGGGACCGAGTCGCTGATCTTGCCGCCGCCGAGCACGTTGTTGAGCCGTTCGCCGACGCCGCCGTTGAACAGCAGGATCGGGTCCGCCGTCCCGTGCATGGCCAGCACGGGGACCGGCCGCGACGGGTCGCACGACTCGGGGCGGATGAGCCCGGCGACGGGGGCGACGGCGGCGAAGCGGTCGGCCATCGTGCAGGCCAGCACCGAGGACATGAACGCGCCGTTCGACAGGCCCGTGCTGTACACGCGGGACGTGTCGATGCACAGCTCGGCCTCCAGCTGGTCCAGCAGGTCCTGCGTGTACTGCAGGTCCGCGTTGGCTTCGATGTCGGGGTCGACCGCCCACTTCACCGGGGTGCCGGTGCCCTGCGGGCTGACCACGATGAAGCCGTGCTCCTGCCCGTACTTCGGCAGCTCGGTCATGCGGGCGTGGACCTCGGCGCCCTCGGAAAGGCCGTGGAAGTCGAGCACCAGCGGCAGCGGCGTGTCCTGGTCGATGTCGTCGGGGGTGGTGAGCAGGAACCAGCGCTCGCTGTCGTCGAGGAACTGCTTCTCCTCCAGCACGCCGTTCTGCACGGACTCGCCGCAGCCGGCGGAGGGCACGGCCGGTCCGTCGGCCTTCTCGCCGGCCGGGGCGGCGGTGACGGTGGTGGTGGTGGTCGACCCGTCGGACGACCCGTTGGAGCCCCCGTCGGAGGAGCCGCCGGCGTCGGAGCTGCCCGAGCAGGCGGCGAGGATCAGCGCGCTGGCCAGGGCGACGGCGGCGAGGCCGAGGGCGGTGGGGCGTGGGGTGCGGCGCATGGGATCTCCTGGGTCACCGGCCCGACGTGGGCGGCGGCGATGGTATCGGCCGATCAGGCGGGGTCGGCGGCGGTGCCTGGGGCGACGGCGCGCCGGGCCACGCGCCGTCGAAGCAGATCCCGTTCGCCGGCGCGGGGGTCGGGGCGGGCAGGTCGGGGACCGACGGGTCGAACGATCCCAGGTCCAGGGTGTCGAGCAGGTTGCTGGTGCGCTCCCGCCGCCACGGGCTGATCAGCGGGGCCTCCACCCCGAAGCGCAGCTCGAGGAACTGGAGGATCGAGGTGTGGTCGACGACGGTGTCGTGCACGACCCCGCCGCGGCTCCACGGCGACAGCACCAGACCGGGGACCCGGAAGCCGAGGCCGATCGGCTCGGGCCCGACGAACTCGCTGAGCGCATCGTCGGGTGGGGTGGGCGGGTCGACGTGGTCGAAGAACCCGCCGTTGGTGGCGTGGGTCAGGACGATCATCGATCCCTTCCACAGCTCGGGGTTGCCCATCACCGCGGCAACGGCTCGGGCCGCGAACGCCTGCTGGCCGATCCACCCGAGGCCGCCGGCCGCGGCGGGCGGATCGGGGACGGCCACCCACGACACCCACGGCAGCAGGTTGGCGGCGCAGTCGGCCTCGAAGTCCTCGATGCTGCGGTCGCGGGTGCCGGCGTCCCACAGCGGGTGCGGAGGAGCGGCCTCCTGGAACTGGACGAAGCTGGCGAGCCCGCTGGCGGACCGGCTGGCGGCATCGGCGTAGAGGCGCCAGCCGACCCCGGCCCGCTCCAGGCGCTCCGGGTAGGTCTCCCAGCCGAAGCGGGTGGCCCGGTCGTCGATGACGGGTCCGCCGGCCTTGTTGGTGGGGTCGATGGTGCCGCTCAGGGCCAGCACCCGGTTGGGGTTGGCGGGCCCGAGGACCGAGGAGAACCACGATGTGCAGAGCGTGAACTCGTCGGCCAGCGCGTGGTACCAGGGCAGGTCACCGGGCTGGTAGTAGCCGAGCGACAGGTCGCCCATGTTGGTGGCGAAGCCGTCCATCCGGCCGTTGGCCCGGGCCCGGTGCTGGGCGGTCCAGCTGGCCTCGATGGCGGGCGTGCAGGTCGGGCCGGGGCCGGCGACGGCCAGCGGGTACGGCAGCGTGTGCCCGTCGGCGTTGCCGGGGTTCGGCTGGTACCAGACGGGCTGGCCGGTGGGCAGCGTCGCCACGTCGGGATCGTCGAACCCGCGGACGCCGGGCCGGGCGCCGAAGACCTGGTCGAACGACGCCCCGGTCTGCATGATCACGATCACGTGCTGCACGTCGGACAGCCGGCCCTGCCGGGCGTCGCTCAGCTCGGTGGTGGTGACCTCTTCGGCGTCGGGGATGCCGTCGAGGTCGGCATCGGCGCGCGACGAGTCCGAGGAGCAGGCGCCGCCGACAGCGCTGGCGGCCGCCGCGGCACCGAGCTGGAGGAAGCGGCGACGTGAGAGCGGACCCATCGCCGTCACCTTCGCACGTCGTCAGGCGCCATCCGGGGGACGGACCTCGAGCAGGAGGAGGCAGGTGTCGTCGGGCAGGGCGTCGTAGGTGAGCCGGGCGCCGATCAGTTCGTCGGCGGCCTCGGCGAGCGGAAGCGTCCGCGTGGCCGCCAGCCGCTCGGCCACCAGCGCGAACCCGTCGTCGGGGAGCCGGTCCTGCCGTTCGCACAGGCCGTCGGTGTAGAGCAGGACCCGGTCGCCGCGCTGGAGCGCCACGGTCCCCTCGGCCCGGGCCCCGCGGGGCGGCGGGGCGCCGATCGGGGTGGAGCGCCCGCCCCAGACCAGCTCCGTGCTGCCATCGGCCCGGGCCACGATGGGCGGCGGGTGGCCAGCGGCCGCGTACGACAGCTGGAGCGAGCCGAGGCCGACCTCGGCGTAGATGGCCGTGGAGGCGTAGGCGTCGGGCACCGTCTTCACGAAGCGGTCGAGCTCGGCCAGCACCGAGGCCGGCCCGCAGCCGGTCCGGGCGAGGGCGCGCAGGGCGCTGCGCACCTGGCCCATGGCGCACGCCGCGTCGATGCCCTTGCCGACGACGTCGCCGACCGAGATGCCGATGGTGGCGGCGTCGACGGGGAAGGCGTCGTGCCAGTCGCCACCCACCTCCAGCTCGTCGACCGCCGGGCGGTAGCGGGTCTCGACGGAGACCAGGTCGGTGGGGAGGTCGGGGCGTTGGAGCAGGCTGCGCTGGAGCGCCTCGGCGATGCTGCGGACCTGGCGCTCGGCCAGCTCTGCGTCGCGCCGGGCTCGCAGCAGCTCCCGTTCGTAGCTGCGGCGGATGGTGGCGTCGAGCAGCGACACCTCGATGCGATCGGCTTCGCCGGCGTCGTCGCGGTGGAGCACGGCGTGGGCCAGCACGGCGATGGTGCTGCCGTCGGAGCGGCGCAGGTCGAACGCCACCTCGTGGACCGAGCCCTGGAGGTGGAGCAGCGGGGCGAAGTGGGTCTCGTGGTAGATCCGGCCGCCGGCGGTGAGCAGCGAGCTGAACGGTGCCACCCCCACGAGGTCGTCGGCGGTGCGGCCCGTCCAGGCCAGCGCCACGTCGTCGATCGCGGTGATCGTCCCGTCGGGGGCGAGGACGAGCTGCGCCCAGCGGGACGTGGACGGCGGTTCGCTCGCCGGTTCGCCCACCGGTCCGCCGGGCCCGGTCACCCGAGGGAGGCGAGGAACGCCTCGATCGCCGCCGAGGTCTCGGCTGGCGCGCTGAGGTTGGGGCAGTGGCCGGAGGCGTCGAGGTGGGTGAAGGTGCTGTGCGGCAGCTGGTCCGCGACGAACCGGCCGACGACGTCGGGGGCGATCGCGTCGTTGGTGGTCTGGAGGACCAGCGTCGGCGCCTCCACCTTGGGCAGGTCGGCCCGGGAGTCCGAGAGGAACGTGACCCGGGCGAAGGACTCGGCGATCCGGGGGTCGGTGCGGCAGAACGAGTTGGTGAGCTCCTCACCCAGCTCGGGCCGCTCCGCGTTGCCCATGATCACCGGGGCCATGGCCGCCGACCAGCCGAGGTAGTTGGCGTCGAGCTGGTCGAGCAGGCCCTCGATCTCCTCCTCGCTGAACCCGCCGGAGTAGCCGGGGGCATCGATGTAGCGAGGTGACGGGCACACCATGACCAGAGCCGCGAACGCGCCCGGGTCGGTCACCGCAGCGCGGACGCCGATCATGGCGGCGACCGAGTGCCCCACGAACACCGTGTCGTGCAGGCCGAGGGTCTCGACGATCTCCAGCAGGTCATCGGCGTAGCCCTGGAGCGAGCCGTGGCGGACCGGGTCGAACGAGGCCAGGTCGGACCGACCGAAGCCGATGTGGTCGTAGGTGACCACCCGGTACCGGTCCTCGAACGCCGGGGCGACGTGGCGCCACATGTTCTGGTCGCAGCCGAACCCGTGGGCGAACACCATGCCCGGGGCCGCCTCCGGTCCCCGCGCCGTGACCTGGTTCCGCTCCCACACGTCCATCAGCCCGCAATCTACGCCCCGATCCGGAGGCCGGCCCGGGAAGCCGACGGACGGGTTCCCCTACGCTCCCCGCATGAGCCCCGCCTCCGACGACGCACCCGCCCCGACCGCTGCCGACGTGGTCGCCGGGCTCGATCGGGCCACCAAGGTCCGGCTCCTGTCGGGCTCCGATCGGTTCTCGTTGGAGGCGGTGCCGGCGTTCGGCATCGAGGGCATCGACGTGGCGGACGGCCCGCACGGTCTGCGCCACCAGCCTCGGGGCGGCGAACACCTCGGGCTGCACGGATCCGTGCCGGCCACCTGCTTCCCGACGGCGGCCGCGCTGGGCTCCAGCTGGGACGCCGACCTGCTCGAGGAGGTCGGTGTCGCGCTGGGCGAGGAGGCCGCGGAGCAGGGCGTGGCCGTCGTCCTGGGGCCGGGCATCAACATCAAGCGCCACCCGGCCGGCGGCCGGTGCTTCGAGTACCTGTCCGAGGATCCGGTGCTGAGCGGGAAGCTCGCCGCCGCCATGATCCGGGGCGTCCAGTCCCAGGGCATCGGCACCAGCCTCAAGCACTACGCCGTCAACAACCACGAGGGCCACCGCTTCATCGTCGACGCCGTCGTGGACGAGCGGACCCTGCGGGAGCTGTACCTGACCGGCTTCGAGATCGCCGTGAAGGAGTCGGCGCCCTGGACCGTCATGTGCTCCTACAACCTGGTCAACGGCACCTACGCGTCCGAGCACCACCACCTGCTGCAGGAGGTGCTGCGCGACACGTGGGGCTTCGAGGGCCTGGTGATGACCGACTGGGGCGCCGCCAACGACCGCGTGGCCGGCATCCGGGCCGGGCTCGACCTGGAGATGCCGGGCAGCGGCGGGGCGTGGGACGCCGCCGTGCTGGCCGCCATCGAGTCCGGCGAGCTGGACGAGGCCGACGTGGACCGGTGCGCCGAGCGGGTCGTCGCCCTGCTCCAGCGGGCCCGCCGGGACCGGCCGACCTCCGACCCCGACGCCCACCACGCCCTGGGCCGTCGGGCTGCGGCCGCCGGGTCCGTGCTGCTCGCCAACGACGGCGTCCTGCCGCTGGCGGCCGATGGGCTGCACCGCGTCGCCGTCGTGGGTGCGTTCGCCGAGCACCCCCGGTTCCAGGGGGCCGGCAGCTCCCAGGTGAACCCGACCCGCGTCGACAAGCTGATCGACGAGGTCCGGACCCGCGTCGCGCCCGATACCGAGGTGGTCTACGCCCCCGCCTACGACCCGTCGACCGGTGCCACCACCGACGACCTGCTCGACGCCGCCCTCGCCGCTGCCGCCGGTGCTGATGTCGTGGTGTTCGCCGGCGGCCTGCCCGCGCCGATGGAGTCCGAGGGCTTCGACCGGGCCACCCTCGACCTGCCCGAGGGCCAGATCGCCGTCATCGAGGCGCTGGCCGCCCTCCCGGCCCCCGTCGTGGTGGTGCTCAGCAACGGTGGGGCCGTACACCTGCCGTTCTCCGACCGGGTGGGTGCCGTCCTGGAGTGCTGGCTGGGCGGGCAGGCCGGTGCCGGCGGTGCCGTCGACGTGCTGTTCGGCGACGCCGAGCCCGGTGGTCGCCTTGCCGAGAGCATCCCCGAGCACGTGGCCCAGCTGCCTGCCGACCGCAACTTCCCCGGCCAGCCCCGCCAGACCCAGTACCGGGAGGGGCCGTTCGTCGGGTACCGCTTCCACGACACCGCCGGCGTGCCCGCCCGCTTCGCCTTCGGCCACGAGCTCTCGTACACGGCGTTCCAGTGG
>CALANQ010000159.1 GCA_937926025.1 uncultured Acidimicrobiales bacterium | reverse complement strand
TGATCCGCCTGCGCACCGTGTCGGCCCTCGTCCGGGGCTCCGCGCCCGGGCCCGAGGCCTCGATCCGCAAGGTCATGGCTGATGAGCACGGCCAGGCCATCATGGAGCTGGCGAAGGACCTGGCCGGGTCCGACGGCATGCTCGCCGACACCGGACCCCTCGGCGCTCCCGCCGACGTCTGGAGCTACGGCTTCCTGTTCGCCCCCGCCCTCACCATCGGCGGCGGCACCGGCGACGTCCAGCGCAACATCCTCGCCGAGCGCGTCCTCGGCCTCCCGCACGACCTCGACGTCGATCAGGGCAAGACCTGGTCCGAATCCCGCCGGGGCTAGCCCGCCCACCGTCGCCCCCCGCCAGCCGATCTCGAACTTTCGATGCGAACCGTTGCTGTGCAACCACTTCCATCGAACGTTCGTGGAGGGGGACGGGGTGGACGCCGCTGATGGCGAACCCGGGAGTCGTCAGTCGACGAGGGCGACCTCGCCGGTGGTGTCGGTGCCTTCGCTGACGGTGACCGGGGTGGGCTCGGGGGCCTCGCCGCGGAGGCGGGAGTCCGCCAGGTCCAGCGCCCGGGCGCCGCCGGCGGCGGCGGCGAAGCAGGCGACGGCGCCGAGGGCGATGCCGGCACGAGGGCCGACCGCGTCGGACACCCAGCCCACGATGGGGCCGCCGATCGGCGTGGAGCCGAGGAACACCATCGCCTGGATGGCCAGGACCCGGCCCCGGTACTCCGCACCGGCCAGCAGCTGGACGATGGCGGTCGACGTGGTCATGAAGGTGATGGAGGCCAGGCCCAGCAGCACGGCGACCGGGAAGGCGACCACGAGACCGGGCGTGAGGGCGAGCAGCACCATGGCGACGCCGAACGCGCCCGCCGCCTGGACCAGCTGCTGCGGCTTCACCGTGGTGCGGCGAGCGGTCCTGAGCGCACCGATCAGCGAACCGAGGCTCAGCACCGAGAACAGCAGGGTGAAGGTGCCGGTGCCGCCGTGGAGCGGACCCTCGACCAGCAGCGGCACGGTGACCTGGAAGTTGAAGGCGAAGGTCCCGATCAGCGCCATCATGATCAGCGGCACCAGCAGGTTGGGCTCGGACCGGATGTAGCGCAGGCCCTCGGCCACCTGGCCCTTGCGGTGCGGGGTGGGCGGCGACCGGAACAGCTCGTCGGAGCGCATCATCAGGAGGCTGGCGATCACGGCGAGGTAGCTGACGCCGTCGATGATGAACGGCCAGCCGTAGCCGACCGACAGCACGAGGACGCCGGCCAGAGCGGGCCCGAAGACCCGGGAGCCGGTCATGATGGCCGAGTTGAGGCTGACCGCGTTGGGCAGGTCGGCGGCGGGGACCATCTCCACCACGAACGCCCGCCGGACCGGGTTGTCGAAGGCGGTGATGACGCCCTGGATGCTGGCCAGGGCGTAGATGGCCGGCACGGTGGCGTGGCCGGACAGGACCAGGGCGCCGAGGGCGAACGACTGCACCATGGCAGCGGCCTGGAGGACGGTGAGCATCTTGCGCTTGTCGGCCCGGTCGGCGATGGCACCGGCCCAGGCGCCGAGCAGGAGCATCGGGCCGAACTGGAACGCCATCAGCAGGCCGAGGGCGACGCCCGAGTCGGTGAGCTTCAGGACCAGCAGGGTCTGGGCGACCATCGTGAGCCAGCTGCCGGTCTGGCTGACGAGCTGGCCGCCGAAGAACAGGCGGAAGTTGCGGTGCTTGAGGGATCGGAACGTGTCCGATGCGGCGGAGTGGATCTTCTCGGTCATGCAGGGTCTTCTTCGGTGGGGGCCGCCGTCTCGGCGGGCCGGATGGGGGAGGTGAGGTGATCGAGGACGGCGACCACCCCAGCGAGCGCCTCGCGCTCGTGGGGGTCGAGGTCGGCGATGCGGGTGGTGAGCCAGGCGGTCTTGCGGGCTCGGATGTCGGTGAGGAGCCGGCGCCCGTCGGCCGTGGTGGAGACCAGGGTGACGCGCCGGTCGTCGGGGCTGGCGGCCCGTTCGACGTAGCCGGCGGCGTGGAGCTTCTCGACGATCTTGGTGGCGGTGGGGGCCCCGATCTGCTCCTCGTCGGCGAGGGCGCCGACGGGAAGGGGACCGCAGCGGTCGATGGTGGCAAGCGCCGCCTGCTGGGTGGGGGTGAGGCCGGCGTCGGACTGCTGCCGGAGCAGCCGAGCCAGCCGGGTGACGCTGAACCGCAGCGACGCGGCGAGGTCCTCGGTGGAGGGCTCCGTCGGGGCGGCGGCGGTGGCAGCGGTGTCGGTCACGGTGAGCATCGTACCGTCCAACCCCTTGCCCAAGGAAACTATTTCCCCAGCAACGGATTTCCCCGCCCAACCGGAACTTCGTGCGGCTGCGGTCCGACCACGGACCAGATCCACACGATGTTCGACGAGGCCCGGGACTCCCGGAGGAACGTCGTGTGGATGCGGCTCGTCGCCGCACCGTTCCCACACGAAGTTCGGCGGGGGCCGGGTCGGGTTGGGTCGTGGAATGGCGGTTGGAGGGGGTGAGCGGGCACCATGATGGGCCGTATGGCCAAGACCGCGACGAAGAACCTCCGCAAGGGCGACAAGGTCGTCACCACCGCCGACCTGCGCAACGTGCCCGAGGGCACGGCGGGCAAGGTCATCGTGGTCAACGGGCTCACCTGGATCCGCTACTGGGTCCGCTTCGACAACGGCGAGGTCCTCGGGTCCATCTCCCGGGACAAGCTGGCCACCAAGCAGGACCTGATCGATCAGGCCAACGGCGTCGGCCTCGCAGCCACCTCGGACGACTCGGCTGATGCCGGCGACGGCGGCGCGGCCGACGAGGGCGCCGGCGGCGGTGTCACCACCCCGAACGGCACCTTCGTGCCGCAGAAGCACATCGACCGAGCCAAGGCTGCCCGGGCCCGCCTCACCGGCGGCTGATCCGCCTGGATCGCCTGGCTAGGGGGGTTCCACCGGTCTCTTGACCGGCCGGTCAAGAGACCGGTTCGACCGGCGTCATGCCGGACCGCCAGACCAAGGGGATCTCCGTGCAGATCAGCATGCAGCTCGCGTACAGCGGCGGCTTCAAGGAGGCGGCCGACACGGTCGCCGAGCTCGAGAAGGCCGGGCTCGACCTGGTCTGGGTGGCGGAGGCCTACGGCTTCGACGGCGCCAGCCTCATGGGCTACCTGGCCGCCAAGACCGAGACCGTGCAGATCGCCTCGGGCATCCTGCCCATCTACACCCGCACCCCCACGCTGCTGGCCATGACCGCGGCCGGCGTCGATGCGCTGTCCGACGGCCGCTGTCACCTCGGGCTCGGTGCCTCGGGGCCGCAGGTGATCGAGGGCTTCCATGGGGTGAAGTACGACGCCCAGCTGGGCCGCACCCGGGAGATCGTGGAGATCTGCCGCGACGTGTGGGCCCGCGAGGACAAGCTGGTCCACGACGGCAAGCACTACCAGCTGCCGCTGCCCGAGGGGCAGGGCACCGGCCTCGGCAAGCCGCTGAAGATCATCGCCCACCCGGTGCGGCCCCGGATCCCGATCTGGATCGCCTCGCTGGGTCCGAAGAACGTGGCCCTCACCGCGGAGATCGCCGACGGCTGGATGCCCATCCTGTTCGATCCGGCGAAGGCCCGCGACGTGTGGGGCGCGGACCTCGACGCCGGCAAGGCCAAGCGGGCCGACGACCTCGACGACCTGTGGATCACCGCGGGCGGCGTCGTCGCCATCGGCGACGACGTGAAGGGCGTGCTCGACTTCGTCCGCCCGATGGTGGCCCTCTACGTGGGTGGCATGGGCGCCCGGGGCAAGAACTTCTACAACTCGCTGTTCCAGCGCTACGGGTACGAGGCCGAGGCCAAGCTCATCCAGGACCTGTACCTCGACGGCAAGAAGCAGGAGGCGGCGGCGGCGGTCCCGATGGAGTTCCTGGAGGCCATCTCGCTGGTGGGCCCCGAGGGGTACGTGAAGGAGCGGCTGGCGGCGTTCGCCGAAGCCGGCGTCACCCACCTCAACGTCAACTACATCGCCCCGGTCGGCGACCAGACCCCGGCCAGCGTCCTGAGCAACCTCAAGGAGTGGGCCCCCTGAGCCCGGGCCGTGACCGCGCCTGAGGGTGGCATCCGCGCTGATCTGCGCCGCCACCTGAGGGATCGGATGGCGACCCGCGACCGAGATGCGGTGGCCGTCCTGCGCTCGGCCATCGCCGCCATCGAGAACGCCGAGGCCCAGCCGGCCGACGGCACCAACGCCACCGAGGCCGTGCTCGCCGCGCCCGGAGCGGCCGGGGCCGGCGACGTGGCCCGACGGGAGGTCGACGAGGTCGAGGCCCGGGCGATCGTGGCGGCCGAGATCGTCGAGCTCGACGGTGCGGCGCGGGCGTACCGGTCGGCCGGTGCGGTCGGCGCAGCGGACCGGGTGGAGGCACAGGCGGCCGTGCTCCGGTCCGTGCTCGGAGCGCCGTGACGGCGATCGACGAGCTGGCGGCGGTGATCCGGCATCGGCTCGAGCACCATGACGGGACCCTGTTCGTGGGGCTCGATGGTCGCAGCGGCGTGGGGAAGTCCACGCTGGCCGCGGCGGTGATGGTGGTCCTCGGCGATGACGAGCCCCCCATCGAGGTGGTGGTCCTCGATGGCGACGGCTTCTACGCCGGCGGCACCGCAGCCCGGTGGGACCGTCGGACCGCGGCCGAGAAGGCCGACCAGGTCATCGACCGGCGTCGCCAGCGGGCCGTGCTCCAAGGCCTGCGGCGCTGGGGTGTGGCCACCTGGCACCCGTTCGACTGGGAGTCCGAGGACTGGGACCGGGATCCGGCCCCGTGCACCGACACCCCGATCACCGTCGAGTCCGCCCGCGTGGTGGTGCTGGAAGGCGCCCACAGCTGCCATCCCGAGCTGCACGACCTGCTCGACCTGCGGGTGTTCGCCGACGCGCCGACGGACGTGCGCCGGGCCCGGCTGCTCGCTCGCGAGGGCGAGGACTACCGGGCGGACTGGGAGGCCCGGTGGTCCGAGGCCGAGGACCACTACTTCGGCACGGTCATGCCGCCCGATCGCTTCGACCTGGTCGTCACCACCGCCTGATCCTCGGCGTGCAGGAGTCCGGCCATGCGCCGGTCTGCTGCACACGGCGGCGTCGGTCACACCGGTGGTGTGCAGTCGTTCGGATCTGCGCCGGCTTGCTGCACACCGCTCAGGTCGGTCAGGGGGCGGCGATGGCGGCGCCGGTCATGGCCCGGGGGTCGTCGGCACCGGCCCACGTGCCGTCGGGCTGGCGTTCGATGAGGTGGGCGTGGCCGAAGCCGGCGGGGTCGACGGGGACGACCTCGACGTCGTGGCCGCGCTCGGCCAGGCCGGCCGCCCACGCCGACGGGGCGTGGGACTCGATGCGGACCACCTGGTCGGTGGTGCGCCAGGTGTCGAAGCCGGTGCCGCCGCGGGTGCGCAGGACCAGGCGGGGGGCCTCGATGGCGTCGCCGGGGGTCGACCCGGCGGTGAGCAGCCGGGCGAGCAGCTGCAGGACGACCTGCGGCTGCGAGTCCCCGCCCATGGTGCCGAGCACGGCGCGCAGGGAGCCGTCGGGCCGGGTGACGAGGGCGGGGGAGAGGGTGTGCGGCGGCTGGCGGCCGGGCCCGTACTCGGCCGGGTGGCCGGGCTCCAGGCTGAACCCGTTGCCCCGGTTGTGGAGCAGCACGCCGGTGCCGTGCACGTCGACCCGGGCACCGAACTCGTGGGCGTTGGACTGGATGAGGCTGACGGCCGTGCCGTCGCGGTCGGCCGCGCAGAGGTACATGGTGCCGCCGTCCCGGGCCGGGGCGGGTGGGCCGGACCGGCGGGTCGGGTCGAACCGGGCGGCGGTCGATCGCAGCCGCCCGTCGGCGAGGAGCGCAGCGGGTTCGGCGGCATCGTGGAGCACCTCGAGCCGATCGCCGGCGGCCAACCGAGCGCTCTCGACCACCAGGTGCGCCCACTCGGGCGACGCCGGGTCGGGGAGGTCGCTCCCGTCGATGAGCTCGGCGATGCGGGCCGCGGCCGGGATCAGGTAGCCCTGCGACGGCGGCGGGACGGTCCAGACGTCGTGGCCCCAGACCCGCAGGCCGGCGGGCTCCACCCATCGGGCCTGCGGCCGGGCCAGGTCGTCCGTCGCGTACAGGCCGCCGCCGACGCCGATCAGCGCCTCGCCGAACTCGCCGCCGTAGAAGCCGTCTCGCCCCTCTCGGGCGATGGCGGTCAGCTGGCGGGCCACGCCGGGCCGCACCAGGCGCTCGCCCGTGTCGGGCCGGGGGAGCGCCAGCTCGTCGCAGCCCTCGATCCCGTCGAGCGTGTGGAGCATGAACGCCAGCATCGGCGAGACCGGGAAGCCGTCGGTGGCCAGGCGGATGGCGGGTGCGAGCACGTCGGCGAGCGGGAGCCGTCCGTGGCGCTCGTGCAGCACCGCCCATCCGTCGACGCAGCCGGGGATGGTGGCGGTGCGGACGTCACCGGTGAAGGGCATCTCGGTGTGGCCCTCGGCCCGCAGCCGATCGGGGTCGGCGCCCGAGCCGGCTCGCCCGGCCGCGTCGACCACGTCGGGCGGCGAGCCGTCGGCGTGGTGCACGAGGGCGAACAGGTCGCCGCCCAGCCCGCACATGTGCGGCGTGGTGACCGCCAGGACGGCGTTGGCGGCGATGGCGGCATCGACCGCCGAGCCGCCGGCGGCCAGCACCTGCGCACCGGCGGATGACGCCAGGTGGTCGACCGAGCACACCAGCCCGCCGGTGGAGTAGGTGGTGGGCCACCGTTGCGTGGTCGGGACAGGCCGCATCCCGAGGACGGTACCGGCGTTCTCGGCCGCCTACTTGCGGAGGTTCCTCGCCATCTCGAGGACTTCCTTGCAGGTGGGGCAGACCGGATAGCGGTTGGGGTCCCGGGTGGGGACCCAGGTCTTGCCGCAGAGGGCGGTGACCGGGGTGCCGGTGACGTAGGCCTCGGTGACGGCGGAGGCCGGCACCACGATGTGGGCGAACTTCTCGTGGTCGCCGTCTTCGGTCTGCTCGGTGGTGGTCTCCTCGATGGTGCGGTCGACCGTGGTCTCGAGCTGGCTCATGGTCTTCAGCCTCCCACGTAGGCGCCGTCGCGCCGCAAGATCCGGCGGTGCCAGCGGCGCGGGGTGACGGCGATGGCCCGCGGCTCGTCCTCGAACAGCCAGCGGGCGAAGTTGCGGCGGGTCCACGGGGTGGCGTCGGCGACCCGGATGGCGGCCCGGGCGCCCTTGCGGTGCTTGAGGGCCCGGATGAGGAGCATGCTCATCTTGTGGTCGGGGAGCAGTTCGGCGTTGACGGCGCCCTCGTAGGCGGCCCGCACCGCGCCGGGCTCGGTCCGCCCGGCGAGGATGGCCCGGGCGGCCAGCTGGCCGGTGAGCAGGGCCTGGCCGATGCCCTCGCCGGTCATCGGGTCGGTGACGGCGGCGGCGTCGCCCACCCACAGCACCCGGCCGGCGGTGAGGGGCAGCTCTCCGGTTCGGGCGGGGATGGGCCAGGCCTGGTGCCGGTCCTCCGGGACGGCGTCGGGTCCCAGCACCTCGGCGATGTGGGGACGGGCCAGCAGCTCGGGCCACAGCGCCTTCATCTCCTTGGTGGCGATCTTGGCGCCCCGCTGGATGCCGAAGCCGACGTTGGCGCCGCCCTCGGGCAGCGGGAACGACCAGGCGTAGCCGGGCAGCAGGTCCGGCTCGAACCACACCCAGAGGTCCCGGGCCTTAGGTCCGGTGTGGGTGAAGTACTGGCGGAAGGCGTGCCACTCGCCGAGGTAGCCGGGGACGGCGGTGCCGAGGAACTTGCGCATCGGCGACCACATGCCGTCGGCGGCGATGGCGTAGGACGCCGCGACGGTGGTGCCGTCGGCCAGCTCCAGGAGAACCTCGTCGGGGCTGTCGGTGGCGCCCTTCACCTCGACGCCCTCGATCATGGTGACCCCGGCCTCTCGGGCCTGGTCGACGATGGCGTCGTCGAGGTCGGTCCGGCGCATGACGGCGGCGAACTGGCCGCGGTCGCGGGGGAGGGGGAACACCGCCTCGTGGTGCGACGGGGAGACCACGTGGATGTCGTGCACCTCGGTCCACGACGGGATCGTGCCCGGCACCACGCCCAGCTCCTCGAGGATGCGCAGCGCGCCCGTGGTGATGCCGTCGCCGCAGATCTTGTCCCGGGGGAACGCGGCCTTGTCGACGAGGACGACGGAGCGTCCGGCGCGGGCCAGGGTGATGGCGGCGGCGGCTCCGGCCGGTCCGGCGCCCACGATGGCGACGTCGGCGCGGATCGGATCGGTCATCGTTCGGAGGGTACGGCCAACGGCCGGGGCGGCTCCAACCGGACGGTCAGGCGTCGGCGGCGGCGAGGACCTCGTCCCAGCCGGCCCGGTAGGCGGCGAGGAACCGGTCGGGCTCGGTGACCGCCGCCGGGTCCACGTTCACGCCGATGTGCACCTGGTCCAGGTAGGACAGGAGGGTCAGGTTCACGGCGGCGCCGGCCATCGGCCCGAGGGCGTACATCGAGTTGATGCGGGCGCCGGCGGTGAACAGCTCGATGGGTGCCCCGGGCACGTTGCTGGCCACCACATCCACCCCGCGGAGGGCGGCACCGAAGATGGTGGTGGTCATCGACGTGGGGAGCCGGTTGAGGATGGTGGCCAGGGGGTCCACCAGCGCCAGCGCCGGCTCGGCCCGCTCGGCCTGCACGATCTCCCGGATGGTGGCCATCGCCTCCACCGGGTCGGCGATGGTGAGCGGCAGCGGGAACCGGGCGGGGGCGAAGTGGTTGCCGGTGGCCTCGGGGTCGCCGGCGTCGCGCACGTTGATGGGCATCGAGATGCGCACGGCGTCGACCGGGCTGCCGAGCTGCTCGTGGTAGTGGCGCAGGCCCGCCGCGGTGGCGGCGAGGAACGCGTCGTTGAGGCGGCCGCCGGCGGCCTTGGCCGCCCGCTTGGCGTCGTCGAGCGAGAGGGAGATCGTGTCGAAGTGGACCGACAGCGACCGGTCCTTCATGACCGGCGAGAGGGGATCGACGGCCGGGGCGGCGAGACGGGCCACCGACGAGGCCGTCTCGCCGAGGCGCTTCGCCGACCCGATCGGATCGGCCAGGGCCGAGGTGGCGGCGGAGGCGGCGGCGCCGGGGAACCGCTTGGCGATGCCCATGCTGCGGCGCTGCTCGTGGCGGGCGGCGTCGATGAACCGCTCGAACTGCCCCATCACGTGGGCGATCGGCGCATCGGGCATGTGGGTGAGCGCCATCTCCCGCTCCAGCTCGAAGAGCACCAGCGCGATCTGCACGGCGCCGACGCCGTCGGTGACCGCGTGGTGGATCTTCATGATGAGCGCGGCGCCGCCGTCGGCCAGGTCGGTGACGACGGTGGCCTCCCACAGGGGCCGGGCCCGGTCGAAGCTCTGCATGGCGATGGGCTCGGCCATGTCCAGCACGGACCGCTCGTCGCGGTCGCCGGCGGCGCCGACCCAGCGCAGGTGGTACGTGAGGTCGAAGTGCGGGTCGACCTCCCACCGAGGCGGGGCCACGGAGTACGGGTTGCCCCGGACCCGCTGGCGCATGCGGGGGACGAGGCGGGTGCCCCGTTCGAGCAGGTGGGTCAGGCGCTTCTCGTCGGGCGTGGAGTCCAGGAACAGGATCGCCGTGATGGTGGACCGCAGCAGCGGATCCTTCTCGATGGTCCACATCAACGAGTCGGAATCGGTCATCCGATCCGTGAACTGCAGTTCCTCACCCATCGCGCACGACCTCCTCCCGTCACCCGATCCCGTTCCGGGTGCCGGAGGTCACAGTCTGCCTCCCCGCGACCGGTGCCGCGACCGATCGGAGCGACGATCCTCAGCAGGTGGTCTGGCCGGGCACCCGGTAGCGGGCGTTGAACGTGTCCTGGCCGGTCTTGCCGTCGGGGTAGGTGATGGTGCGGGTGGTCTGCACCGTGGTGCAGGTGCCGCTCTTGCCCGTGGTCTGACCGGTCTGCTGGCCGTAGGCGTACTGCGTGGACCACAGCCGGACCGTGACGCTGGTGTCGGTGAAGGTGGCCTCGACGAGGATCCCGTAGGGCGTGTTGTTGGTCCACACCAGGTTGGGGTTCGGGTACCCCATGGTGGCCTCGCGCCCGTAGGGGTAGCGGTCGAAGTGCTCCGAGTGGGCCTGGTAGGTGTTGATGGGCAGCCCGGCGAAGAAGGCGGCGTTGAACGTGGTGGTGGCGAACTGGGAGACGCCGCCGCCGACCTCGTCGACGTGCTCGCCGTTGGCGATGGCGCCGGCTTCGACGAAGCCCTTCTCCTTGGTGCGCTGCCCGACGATGGCGTTCATGTCGAACTTCTCGCCGGGCTTGATGACGGTGCCGCTGACGATCTCGTCGATGCGGTGGATGTTGGTGGCCCGGGAGGCGCAGCACGGGTAGTAGGTGGTGAAGCTCTTGACCTGCTCCACGCCCTTCCACTCGGTGGTGGTGCCGACGGGCTCC